>DQVZ01000205.1 GCA_015661465.1 Aquifex aeolicus | reverse complement strand
ACCGCTTTGCTCTAAAAATAGAGCTTCCTCTCCTCCCCTTCCGAATATAAACGGGTCTCCTCCCTTTAGTCTTACCACTGTTTTGTGGATTTTTGCGTAAAAGAGTAAAAGCTTGTTAATCTCCTCTTGTGGAATGGTATGTTTTCCGTCTTCTTTTCCTACGTAAACGAGTTTGCAATCTGTCTTTCTGAGATTTAGTATTTCATCGTTTATCAACCTGTCATAAAGAATTACGTCTGCTTCTTTGAGTATCCTGTAAGCTTTTAGGGTGAGGAGCTCGGGGTCTCCGGGCCCGGCTCCCACGATGTAAACCTTTCCCATAACTACTTACCTCCATAAATAAACACACCTGAAGGCGTGGGTACTTTGAACTCCTTCAAAACTTTAAGGTCGGGAACGGATACTTTTTTTACTTTGTTCTCAAAATACGAAGACAAGTAGATAAACTTTCCGTCAGGGGTAAAGCGGTAATGGAGTATTCTCTTTCCTAAAGGTTTTGTGTTTAATACCATTTCACTTTTTAAATCTACTATAGTCAGGAAATCCTCGGAATCTCCGCTATAGTTAACGGCCAAGTATCTGCCGTCGGGAGATACCTGAACAAATACAGGTAGGCCTTTTACTTCTATGCTTTTCAAATAAGACATATTTTCAATGTCAACGACATGAATTTTTCTTTCTCCAACCGCAGGTATGTAAGCGATTTTTCCTTTAATTCCCCAAAATCCGAAGTGAGGTATTTTAAAGACAACTTCTCCTTTTCCTTTTCTTTTAAATATCACTTTTTTATAAGTGAGACTTTTAAGGTCAATTATTCCTACACCAGATTCCCTGAAGAAACCGACTATATACTTATCTTTGTAAAGAAGGGCATCGAAAGGCATTTTCCCTACATTAAATTCTTTAATCAGAGTACCCTTATCACAATCTCTTATTTCCACCTTATCCTTGTCCATCAGAGCGTATATAAAAACTTCCCCATTTGACTTTATCCCAACGTTTCTCGATTCCGTATTTATTTCCCTTAGAACATCTAAATTTTCATCTACAAGCACTACATTTTTAGGAGCATAGTTGGCTATAAGGATTTTTTTGTTGCAAAAGTTTATACCTATCGTGCTGCTACCAACTTTTACTTTTTTAAGGAGAATTCCCCTTTCAGGGTCTATCTTTGACAGGTATCCGTCCCTACTTATCAGATATGCATACCCTTTAAAGAACTTGAGTGTTGCATGGTTAAGATTTCCCAGATTTTCAATCTCTTTTTTAACCTTATCCTTATCTATGACCGCAAGTTTTCCTGTTTCCCTCTCAACTACAAAAACTTTTCCAAAAGAAACACTTAAGAAAACCAGTAGTGCTACTAAAGATAACATAGCGGGTCCTCCTTAAAGTAATCCCCAAATGCGTAATAAGCACGTGCTCTGGAATTTCCGTTACATATTTCTAGGAATTCACAACTTTTGCATCTTCCGTTTATTTTTCTGGGATGTTCTCTGAGTTTTGAAAGTATACCGTTTGAGTTCCAAATTTCTGTAAATCCTTTCTCCCTCAAGTTTCCCAATGAATGGAAAAAGAAGGGGTCGGGTTTTACATTTCCCTTGTAATCTATATTCACTAATCTTACTCCCGCACTGTTCCCTCCCCAATTCCTGAGGGATTTGTAAAGAAGATCTGCCCTTTCGGGATACCTCTGTTCAAATTTCCTATAGAGAATCACAGCATCGGCTTCGTTGTTTCCCGTAACAATTTCTATACCCTTTTCCTCTTCTACGTACTCGAAAGCCTTATCTACGATCAAATCAACTATTTTCTTGTAGCTTTCTTTCTCAACAGGATTTAGCTTTTGTCCTCTTCCTGCAAAAACTAAGTGAGATATATAAAGTTTCGGTACTTTTAGCTCTTCGACTAAGGAAAAAATGAACTCAAGGGATTTAAAAGTCTTTTGGGTAAGTGTATACCTAAGCCCTACCCTAATTCCTTTAGAAATACAAAGTTTTATAGCGTCAAGAGACCTATTGAATGCTCCTCTTTTTCCTCTGAAAAGGTCATGAACCTCAGGAGTTCCATCTATACTTATACCTACGTAGTCGAAGCTTTCTTTTATCTTATCTACATTGTTTTTATCTATAAGAGTTCCATTTGTGGAAAGGTAAGTCTTTATACCTTTTTCCCTCAAAATTTGCGAAATTTCGTAAATATCTTCCCTCAGTAGCGGTTCCCCGCCCGAAAGTATGGCAAATTTAACGTTATTTTTTACAAGCTCTTTGGAAATACTTTCAATCTCATTTATAGAAAGCTCTTGAGATTTATCCTGATTAGCCCAAGAGTAGCAGTGTTTACAGTACAGATTGCACCTGTTGGTTAAGTTCCATATGAGGATTACACCGCAGAGCGGTTCTATTACCTTGCCTTCAAGAGAACTTCTTATATACTGTGTTAGCCTTAGCATTTTACCACTCCGCTTTTATCTGACATATTCCTTCTCCCATAGCGTTACACTTTGTCTCCGAGACCTTTATTCTTCTTCCGAAAAATTCTTCCAGAGCGCCTCCTATGAAACCAGCTTCAAAATGGCATACCCTCCTTCCTATATTCGGCATCCCTGCACAGGTTATACACTCATCGAGAGAAACTATTAACTCTTTCTCCCCTAAATTTTCAGGAAGTAAAATGCCTATCTTCTCGTTTTTTACGAAGTATGCAATGTCTTCTAAGAAGCTTTCAAGACCTCCTTTTTCAAAATTCTTAGCTACCGCTTTCCCAAGCTCCCTTCCTGCATTTTGAAGTAAAGCCAGTGTCCCTTTGTTTCCTAAGGTTTCCTCAAGGTACATTTCTGTAAACAGTCTGAAAGCTCTAAATATTACAACCGGGACTTCATCTCCCAGTTTTGGTCTGTTTACTTCGGATATTTGTTCAATTAATCCATCCATCCCTTAGAACCTCCAGAAAATTTTTAAGAGCTATAAGTTCGTATGCAGAAAGCTGTATTTTGGGCATTGCATTTTTCTTATAACCGAGGAGTCTAAAGGTTTTTTTCGGGTTTGCAATTTGGGAAAGGATTAAGCCCATATCTCTGTTTTTGGCTACCCACTTAAGGGGCGGACCAAAAGCTTCCTGGGTTAAGTGATGGCATCCCCAACATTTTTCCATATAAACTTGATATCCAAGAAAAGCAGGGTAAAATTTTCTTGTTTTCAACAAAATGTTGTATTTCCCGACGGGATGCTTCAACGGATATTTTTTAATTTCTTTCAAAGTAAAAGCATCCACAATTTTCAAACCTTCACCGAGAACGCTCAAATACGCTAAGTTTCCATCTCCCGAAAACTCAACATGGGAAAATTTCCCCTTTTCCGTAATTCTAACTTCTGAAAGCTCATAGGTTTTTTTATTAATGAGAAGTGCATAAGGCTCTAATGTGTCTAACCATAAGTGAAAATTTTTAAAGTGTGTCCTTACAAAGAATCCCTTCTCCTGCGTAGAAATTGTCTTTACGAGTTTCCAATCGTAAAGTCTCCAGATACTGACGTTTCCACTTATGTGTCTTGCAACAAAATAAAATTTTCCATTCTTGTACAGAAAACTTACTGCAAATAGGTGAGGCATACTTTCCAAAGCTGCTTCAAATACCTTTTTGAAATCCTTAAGCCTATAAACAAATAACTTGTTCTCTTTTCTTGAACTTCCTATTACATACTCTTCAAAGGGGTCAATAAAAAAGTCTTCCAAAGGAGCAGAAATTTTATAGCTTTTTATTTTCCCTTCTTTTAGAATGCTTAATTTAGGAGTATCCCTGTAGGCAATTATTACCGAACTGTATTTTGATAACTGATAGACACCACTTATTCTACCTTCAACTTTTATTTGTTTTAGAGGTTTTAAATCTTTATCCAGAATTACGATGCTTCTGGGAAGTACACAACCTGCTATAACTTTTTCTTCATCAGGTGTGATTGTTATGTTCCTAAGGTATATACACGCTCTTACTTTTGAAATAGGTCTTTTTTCCTTGTAATCGTATGAGATAATCCACCCATCTCTTGCCGGAATGTAAAACTTTGAATTCTTTAAAGAGAACTTTACACCACCGTGAACGTTTTTAAATTCAAATTTATCAAGCAGATGTTCTCCCTCAAAGATGTATATTTTTCCTTTTTTATCAACCGCTACTGTTAGGTTTTTTAAATTTCTTATTTCATAATCCTTAGGTTTTGCTTTTAAAATGATGTAGCTTTTTTCAATTTCCTTTAATGAAAATTCTATGTCTTTTACAGGTGTTCTCAGATAATTTATAAGATGTTTCAACTGAGCATCGGAAAAAAAAGTAAAGGGAGGCATTTGGGAGGCGGGCAAACCTTCCTTTATAATCCTCTTTAATTCTTTATCGCTTTTCTTCCTTAAAAACTCAGGGATTAAGGGAGGTGCCGTTTTTCCTATTCTATTTTTTCCATGACAAGATGAACAGTATTTTTTATAGAGCTTTTCACCCGATAAAGCGTAAGAAAAAAAGGGGAAAAAAAGGAGGAGGGGTAGTGCAATGAGGGAAGGCTTGGAGAAATACATATATATTTTCATCATCAATAGATGTCTCTTGTGGTTGTATAAACGTTGAATATTCCGGTAGGTGTTCTTACCCAATCTCCGGTAATTACTTTCTTTAGCTTCATTGTTCTGTCGTCGTAAACTGCTATTGCTGTGGGTTGGTCTTTTCTTCCCCATACTGATATCCACACTTCTTTTCCGTACATATCAAACTCCGGGTGAACTATACGTGCGCCTTTCGGCATCTCATATCCGGCTTTTTTCAGGTCCTCTATAACGTTTATAGTCTTAATTAACTTTAAAGTTTTCTTGTCTATTACATAGACTTCTTGTTTTAACTTGTCGTCCGGATTTAAGGTTCTGTCTACCCAAATGTGTTTTGATTTAGGATGTGTCTTTATAAAGAGTGTTCCTCCTCCTGGTCCTGGAAGTTCAATGTTCGCAACAACCTTCCAAGCATACTGAGGATGGTTCTTGGGGTCAGTTCCAATACATGCAACGTTGTTAGAACCTATATGTCCTGTACACCATATAGGTCCATACTTAGGATGGTTTATATTGGCTCCTCTACCAGGGTGAGGTTTTACACCTGTTTCTACCTTTGCCACTAACTTTTTCCTCTTTACATCAACCGCAACTACTTTATTTCTCATATTAGCTGCTACAAGGAAGTATCTTTTTGATAAATCCCATCCACCGTCGTGGAGAAACCTTTCCGTTTCAATCATTGTCACTTTGACATCGGGTAGTTTTGAGTAATCTACAATCCATACGTGTCCCGTTTCTTTTACTGAAACCACCCAAGCTGGATCGTAGTGAGAAGCAACTATTGAAGCTACCCTCGCCTCTCTTACAAATTCTTCACTATCATAGGTATAACCACTTGTTGATACGATTTTTAAAGGTTTTAGTGTCTGGCCATCGAGTATCACAAAACTCGGAGGCCAATAACATCCAACTATTGCCAACTTATCCATAAAGTTTCCTTTCTTTCCTTTGTACTTACTGGTATCTATAGAACGGGCGTCGTAGCATACTTTTACTTCCGCTACCTTGTCGGGCTTTTTCATCCATAAATCAATTAGAGTTGCCTTACCATCTCTTCCTATTGTTAGGAAGTATCTTCCGGTTCCTGAAGAACGGAATATGTGAACTGCAAATCCAGTATCGACTATATTGACCAGTTCTTTAGTATCTCCGTCTATAATAGCTACCTTACCTACGTCTCTTAAGATTATACCCATAAAGTTTTTCCAGTTTCTGCCGTGCTGCGGTTTTTTAGGTCTTTTTTCTGGAGGTACGTATACACGCCAAGTTTTTAGCATTTCCTTCAAAGACATTTCGGGTGGGGGAGGTGGCTCATGCATCAAGAATTTAGCAATTAAATCAATTTCTTCTTTGGATAGAACACCTTGCTTACCCCAGTCGGGCATTCCTCCCGGAGTTCCGTTATAGACTATCCATTTGATATAATCGATACCTCTTTGTCTCATTATTTCAGGTTTAAGAGCTGGTCCTGTAGCACCACCTCTCAGCATACCGTGACATCCTGCACATCTGTCAAAGTACAGTTGTGCTGCCTTCTTCATTTCCTCAGGGCTTAGTTTAGGGATCCCATCGGCAGCTTTTGAAATGCTAGCTCCTACAACAATTCCACTCAAAAGGAGCGGAGCAACACTCTTCATAACAAATCCCTCCTCTTTATGACATTCATCAGTAAATAAATATATACTTTCTTATGATTTTAGTCAATAATAACATGATGAAAATATCATAAAATCGTAAAAATAAAAGAAAACAAAAGAAATTAACCTTGGCTTGCAGGATGGAGATGCTTTTCCTCCACACCCATTAGTTCTAGTATTGAAGTATTCTTAAAAAAGTTAACTATTGAAGCTTTTAACTCTTCCCATTTGTGATGAACCACACAGGGATTTGTTGAAAATTCACTGCATTTGTGAGGCATTAAAATACACATTTCGTATTTGTAGTCCTCACCGAAGATCTTTATAATATCCCATATAGTGATATCTTCAGGCTTCTTAGTAAGAGTAAAACCTCCTCTCGGTCCCTTTACGGAGTGAACCAATCCCCTTTTTGAAAGTTCGTGCATTACCTTAGCTAAAAATGGTCGTGGAATGTTATGGGTTTTGGCTATTTCCTCCACTTTTACTAGCCTATCCCTATTCAAAGCTAAGTAAGCCAACGCTATAAGAGCATACCTTACCGTGTCGGAGAATATCATAATAATATAATATTAGTCAAAAATTTTTCATTTACCCCACTTGTAAGTCAACCAGACCCAGTACTTTGTTACATCTTTATCCCCTATACCGACTTTTTTAGCATCTTCATCGGCATTGTAGATTGCCGCCTTTGCTCCAAAGACTAAGTTTTTGAAGATTTTTTTTGTATAGACTATATCCAGTTCCGTTCCAAACTTATCCCCCCCTCCGGAAAAACTCTTATCTGCACTAAACCAGTGATACCTTGCCGTAATTTTACCGATAGTTTTGTTTTGAAGACCTAAACCTATCCTTGCATCTTCTAGGCCATACGTATTTGATGTTCCAGTATATTTTACAAACACATCAGCCCATCCGTTGTGAGCGTGTAGTGTAGCCCAGGGTGTTGTAAAACCGTGTGTTTCGTTATCATCCGCTCCTTCTAAAAATTCGTATCCCAACTCAAGGAAAACTTTTCCATAGCCTGTATTGTAAGCTGGCTTAAGACTGAGGTAATAGTAGGAAGCTCCTATGTTTTTATTACTATTTTCATGACTAGTAAGGGTTGGGTCTTTTTGATAGGCGTACTCAGCCCAAAATTCTAAAGAGAAGTTTTCAATTATTTTCTGTGTCCCGTTTACCTTTAGGCCATAAGTATCGTGCATACCGTTTAAGAGGTACGCATAAGCTGTAAAGTTTACACGTAAAGGCTCATACTTGTAATTTGCATGTAAAAGTAAAGAGTCGTTTCCGGCCACATCATCACCTATATCGGTAGTATTTACTACAAAAGCCCAGGTAGCACCTTTACCGAGCTCCTTACTTTCATCTAAAACTCCAGTTTTCGCTGCAACGTATACTGCTGTGATGTT
>DQVZ01000288.1 GCA_015661465.1 Aquifex aeolicus | reverse complement strand
TTCATGTCTTCTTGGGTAGGAAGGGGGTATTTGACGGGATTTTTAAGCCAGTTTAAAATCATTTCTTTATTTTTTTCGAACATTGTCCAAAAATGGTTTCCCTCTAAAACTCCGAAGGACATTTCCCTTATTCTCTCATCCACGACGAGAGTAATACCGAGTATATCCGAAAGCATCAAAGCGGTTTTATAGGCTCTTCTCTGGGGGGAAGTAAAAATTATTTCTGGTTTTTCCTCTTTAAACTGGTTTACGACCAATCGTGCTTGAACAAAGCCCAAAGGTGTCAGGTCACTGTCCAGCCTTCCCTGGAATATTCCCTTCTCATTGTATTCACTCTGGGCATGTCTGATTAAGTAAATCCTTTTGTTTCTACTCTTCATATTTGTTCAAATAATACGTCAAGGACTTGTGGCTGTATGTCTATTTCCCATTCTTGAAAATAATACTCCTTATTTACAACAGTCACAACTCCGAGATTTTCAAGATAAAGTAATACTTTTGCCAAATTCACTAACCCGCATATTTCCGCGGATTTCAATTCTTTAATTTTTACCCTAGGTATTGGCCTATCCGCATTTTTAAATATCTCCAAAAGTTCCTGTTTTATATGATAATAAAGGGTTTCAAAATCACAGGGGGATTTTCCTCCTTTTGGGTTTATTCCTTCCCTATACAACCATCACCTCCGACAAATTTTTTAACGACTTCAACATCACTGAAAGGATATTTTACACCTTTTATCTCCTGATAAGTTTCATGCCCTTTTCCCAGGATTGCCACTAAATCTCCTCTATTTGCAGTTTTCATAGCCAGTTCTATGGCCTTTTCTCTATCGGGCTGTATTATTACCTTCTCCTTTAAAGATATACCTTTTAATATATCCTTTATTATTTCCTCTGGGTCTTCATACCTCGGATTATCTGAGGTAAGTATTATCAAGTCACTCCATCTCTCAGCAGCTTTTCCCATAAGAGGTCTTTTATCCTTGTCCCTGTTTCCGCCTGCTCCAAACAGTGCTATTAGTCTTCCCTTTGTGAGTTTCCTAGCAGTTTTCAATACATTTTTTATTGCGTCCGGGGTGTGGGCATAATCTACAATTACCGTAAAGGAGTCGGAGTACACAACTTCGAATCTTCCCTTCACAGAAATAAACTTTAAAGCTTCCTGAATTTTAGAAGGTGAAATTCCTTTCCACAGAGCATAGGCTATCGCACTGCATAAATTGTAAGCCTGAAATTCACCTATAAGATTACTTTCAAATATATATTCTCTGTTTTTAAAACGAAGCTTTATTCTCGAACCCTTAAAAGAGGTTTCAAAGTCCTCTATTTTTACTTCTCCTTTCCTTCCGTAAGTCAGTATTTCTCCTTCTACTTCCCGAATTAGACGCTCTCCGTAAGGGTTATCAGCGTTTATTATTTTTATATCCGATGTATACTCGGTAAAGAGTTTTTTCTTTGCCCTGTAGTAATCCTCCATGGTTTTGTGATAATCAAGGTGGTCTTGGGTTAAATTGGTAAATATAACCGCCTCGAAGCGTGTAGGGTAAATTCTGTATTGGTCTAACGCATGGGAAGAAACCTCAGCTACCACATGACTTGCTCCCTTCTGAAGGATTTCTTTAAGTGTCTTATGCCAAGTAACTGCATCGGGAGTTGTATGTCCCTCTCCCAGTATTTCTCTTCCTATTCTGTAATAGATAGTCCCTATAAGTCCTGTTTTTTCACCCCAAATGTTTAAGATACTTTCAATTATATGTGTGGTTGTTGTCTTTCCGTTAGTCCCAGTAACACCTATAACCTTTAATTTTTCAGAGGGATTACCGAAAAAGAGATGTGCAGCCTCTCCTAAAGCTTTCCTTGTATTTTCCACAACAATTACGGGAACTTTTGAAGAAACTGGCCGTTCTACAACTACAGCATATGCTCCTTTTTCTTCAGCCTCCCTTATAAACTCATGTCCGTCTACTTTTGTTCCCTTTATTGCAAAAAATAGACAACCCTCTTTTACTTCCTTAGAGTTTGCGGTGATACCTCTTACCCTTTTTATGAACTCTTGGAAGTTCATAGTAAAAATTCTACTGCTCGGAAACC
>DQVZ01000256.1 GCA_015661465.1 Aquifex aeolicus | reverse complement strand
TCTTTTCCTCCCTCCTCGGGGGAACGAATCGTGAGTATTGTTTTTAAGCCTTCTTTCTGTACCTCTAATAACCTTTCCTTAACGTAATCAAAGGAGGTATTAGAAAACTGGTCTACACGCAGTTCAACAATATCTGCACCTTTTTCTTTTGCTTTTTTTAAATTTTCAGAAAAATTTATATCATCAAGGGGAACGGCTATAAGCATCAATCCTAATTTTGCTCTTCTTGGTGTTGAGCTATTTCTTCCTCAGGTCTTCTTGCTCTCTGAATAATCTTCACAACAACCCATCTCTTTGTTTTTGAAAGAGGTCTGGTTTCCCTAATCATAACGATATCACCAACCCTGCACTCGTTATGTTCATCGTGGGCATGATATTTCTTGCTTTTGATAATGTGCTTTCCGTAAAGGGGGTGAGGAACTTTTCTATCAACTTTTACAACCACAGTTTTATCCATCTTGTCGCTAACGACTACACCTACAAGGTGTTTTCTTTTTTCGTGCCATTTTTTCTGTTGTTTTTGCTGCGTCATCACTGCTCACCTCTCAACTGTTTTTCCCTAATTACTGTTAAAACTCTTGCTATATTCCTCTTAATTTTCCTGATTTCCATAGGATTGTCAAGACCTTGAACTTGTTTTTTAAATCTGAGTCTCATAAGTTCAAGCTTTAGCTCATCTAAGAGTTCTTCTAACTCCTTTATACTTTTCTTTCTGATATCTTCAAGGAATTTTTTCCTTTCCCTTTCCCACATAGTCCTTACCTCAATACTTAAAAGTAAATTCTCCATACTTTACAAGTCTCACAGGAATGGGCAATTTAGAAGCCGCTATCCTGAAAGCTTCTTGAGCGACATCGTCAGGAACTCCGGTAAATTCAAAGAGAATTCTACCGGGCTTTACAACGGCAACAAAACCTTCAGGGTCTCCTTTTCCTCCACCCATTCTAACTTCATTGGGCTTTTTGGTGTAAGGTTTATCGGGGAATATTCTTATCCAGATTTTTGCTCCCTTTTTCAGGCTTCTTACTAATGCTACCCTCACAGCTTCTATCTGTTGTTGAGTAATCCAAGCCCTATCAAGAGCCTGTATACCATATTCTCCAAAAGCTAATTTATTTCCCCTCAAAGCTTTACCCTTTAAAGTTCCTCTCCTTTGTTTTCTCCATCTAACCTTTTTCGGTTGCAGGTACATCTTTTAACCCTCCTTAGCCGCTTGCAAAATTTCCTCTTCTATCTTCTTGAGAATTTCCTCTCTACCACCTTTTAGAACATCACCTTTATAAATCCAAACCTTAACACTAAGAATACCGTATTTGGTATAAGCAGTGGCAAATCCGTAATCTATATCTGCTCTTATGGTTTGTAAGGGCATTCTACCTACTAAGAACCACTCTTTTCTAGCCAGCTCAGCACCACCTATTCTACCTTTTACCTGAACCTTTACTCCCTTTGCTCCAGCTTTTAGGGCGTTGTCTATAGCCCTTTTCATAGCCCTTCTATGGGATACTCTTCTTTCTATCTGAGTTGCTATATCTTCAGCTACGAGCTGGGCATCGAGTTCGGGAATTCTTACCTCTATAACGGATATATTTATTTCTTTACCCGGAAGCATTTTTTCTATAGTCTTTTTAAGTCTCTCTACTTCCTGTCCTTTTCTCCCGATAACTATGGCGGGTCTTGGGGTGTGAATCTTAACCCTTACCTTATCAACGATTCTTTCAATCTCAACTTTAGAAACGCCGGCTACTTTGTATCTGCGCTTTATATAGTTCTTTATCTTTAAGTCTTCATGTAGCAGTTTGGAGTAATCCTTCTTAGGAGCATACCATTTAGAGGGCCAATCCTTTATTATGCCTAGCCTGAAACCTATCGGGTGAGTTTTCTGACCCATACTTAATCTTCCTCCTTACCTTCGGGTTTTTCTTCTAAAACTATTGTAATATGAGAAAGTCTCTTTCTTACCATAGTAGCCCTCCCGTGAGCTCTGGGAATCCATTTCTTCAAAATAGGTCCTCTATCGGCTACCGCTTTCTTAACATAAAGCCTATCGAGGTCGAGTCCCTTTTGTTCGGCGTTTGCTATAGCACTTTTTAAAAGCTTTTCCGCTATTCTTGCAGCTTTCTTAGGAATTACCTTAAGAAGGTAAAGCGCATCTCCTACATCTTTACCTTGTATCTCTCTTAAAACCAATCTGGCTTTAAGAGGAGAAATACGCGCGTATCTGAGGATAGCTATAGCTTGATTGGGCTTATATCCTTCCCTTTGAGACTTATCCTTTATCTTAAGCTGACCCATAGCCTCTCACCTCACTTCTTCTTAACAACCTTTGCGGTCTTGTCTGGGTGCCCTTTAAATGTTCTGGTGGGTGCAAACTCACCGAGTTTGTGGCCTACCATATCTTGGGTTATGTAAACAGGAACAAAAGTCTTTCCGTTGTGAACCGCTATAGTATGTCCTACGAATTCGGGTATTATAGTGGTAGCCCTTGAATATGTTCTTACAACTTTTCTCTCCCCGGTTTCATTCATCTTCCTTATTCTGACCCATAACTTAGGGTCGACAAAAGCTTTTTTCTCGGTCATCTGTTTGTACTGGGCGTACAGCTCTTCGTACTTTCTAACTCTATTTACTATAATTTCCAGAGCCCTTACCTCAGCTTGAACTTTGTTTACTTCCCTAATTAACTCTTTTAGTTTCTCATCTCCTTCAGCTTCTATCCGTGGTTTACCCTTATGTACTTCTTTGAGCTGTTTTTTTAGCATTTCAAGAACTTGTTTCCTCTCTTCAAGCAGTTCCTCTAAATCTCTTAAAGTGTTTTTACCCTTTAATAGTTCAAAAGAACCGTATCTCTTTATAGCTTCCCTTATCAGTTTGTAAGCCCTTTGGAGTCTTTTATACAGTTTGTAGTACTCTTCCGGATTTTCTATAAGTCTGTTTCTTTTATTCCATGCCCCTTTAAAACCCATACTTTATTCCTCCTTTATAAGGGTTTGCCATCCCTTCTTGTGACGATGAACTTATCAGAATATTTCCTGCCCCTTCTGGTTTTATAACCCTTAGTTTTCCAACCCCAAGGAGATTCGGGATGTTTACCTCTTGTTCTTCCTTCACCGCCACCGTGGGGGTGGTCAACTGGATTCATTGCAGTTCCTCTTGTGTGTGGTCTCCATCCTAGCCATCTCGCCCTTCCAGCTTTTCCGAGTTTTATAAGCTCGTGTTCAGCAAGACCCACCCTACCTATAGTAGCCATACACCTTTCGTGTATCATTCTTATCTCACCAGAAGGCATTCTCACAAGTATATATCCTTTTTTGGTGGATTTTCCGAGAACTTGGGCCCAAGTTCCTGCAGCCCTTGCTATTTGTCCGCCTTTTCCGGGCGTAAATTCAATGTTGTGAATTATTGTTCCCTCAGGGATATATTTGAGAGGCATAGCATTTCCCGGTTTTATTTCAGGAATAGGCTTTCCTGCTTCCGCATCTTCCCAACTTATGGATACTACCGTATCTCCGACCTTTAGACCCTCCGGCCATATAATGTATCTCTTTTCACCGTCGGCATAGTGAAGAAGGCATATTCTGGCACTTCTAAAGGGGTCATACTCTATAGAAACGACCTTTGCGGGAATTAAACTTTTATCCCTTTTAAAATCAACAATTCTGTAAAGTTTTTTATGTCCTCCTCCCCTATGTCTTGCTGTAATGTTTCCTCTCTGTCTTGATCTTCCCTTTGCCCTGTGCCACCACTTTAGAAGGGATTTTTCGGGTTCTACCTTGTTCTTCTTTACTAAAACTACTTCTTTCCCTTTTCTAACTAATTTTTCTATTTCTTCAAAGTCGTATAAAACCGCATGTCTCGTTCCGTTAGTTACAGGTTTTAGTTTCCTAACACCCATACCAAATCACCTCACTTCTGAGCAAACTCAAGGATATCTATTTTATATCCCTTTTCCAGGGTAACAATAGCTTTCTTCCATTTCTTGGTTTTTCCGTATTGCCTGAACTTGTTCCAAACTCTTTTCTTTTTAGGTTTAACTATCATAGTGTTTACTTTTTTAACCTTTACACCGAAAAGTCTTTCTATAGCGTACTTTATTTCGGGTTTGGAAGCATCCAAAGCAACTTCAAAGGTGTACTTATTGTAGTCTTCCATTAACCTGTTGCTTTTTTCTGTGATAATAGGTCTTATTATTATTTCCCAAGGTTTTCTCTGGCTCATAGCCTTAAGCCTCCACCTTCTTGTATATCCTATCTAAACAATCCTTATGAATTACCAATTTTGAGGCCCACAGAACATCGTAAACGTTTAATCCTTCAGGAAGTAAAACTCTAACATTTTGAAGATTTCTGAAGGATTTATAAAGAACTTCGTTCTTCTCAGGAATTACCAATAGAACCTTTTCTTTATCCACACCGAGATTTTTAAGAAATTCTACTGCCTTTTTTGTTTTGGGTATTTCTCCCAAGTCTATTTTATCTACAAAGATTACCGCGTTGTTTTGAGCCTTGTCGGAAAGAGCCATTTTAAGACCGAGTTTCCTTACCTTTTTGGGAAGAGGATATTCGTAATCCCTGGGTTTAGGCCCGTGGGCAACACCACCACCTACGAAAATGTTTACTCCTCTTTCTCCGTGTCTCGCATTACCAGTTCCCTTCTGGGGAAGTATTTTTCTCCCAGAATAAGCAACTTCACCTCTTGTCTTTGTAGAGTGGGTTCCCTGTCTTCTCTTTGCAAGTTGCCACTTTACAACTTCCCAAAGAACATGCTTTTTTACCTTTACGTTAAAAACATCATCTCTTACTTCAACATCACCTATTTTCATGATTCTGCCACCTCTTGGGGTGATTGTTCTTCTTTTTTAGGGAGATTATCCAAGATAAATTGGTACCTTTTGAGTTTTAGTTTTTGGCTCTTTCTGTAAGCTATTGTAGATTGCTCTACTATTACGATTCCCTTGTTGTGACCGGGTACCGAACCTTTTACTAAAATAGCGTTTTCTTCAGGAAGAATGTCCACGACAAATAATCCTTGTACCCTTACAGGCTTAGCTCCGTAGTGGCCGGGCATTTTCTTTCCTTTCCATACTCTTCCCGGGTCAGTTCTTTGTCCTATTGCACCTACTGCCCTGTGATATCTATGTCCGTGAGATTTTGGAAAACCTGAAAAGTCCCATCTTTTCATAACACCAGCAAAACCTCTCCCCTTAGAAATTCCCCATACATCTACAAGGTCTCCAGGTTTAAACACGTCTTCAACTTTGAGCTGCTGGCCAGATTGAAACTGCTCAGGATTCTCTACACGAAACTCCCAGAGTCTTCTGAGAAGTGGTACTCCGTGCTTTTTAAAATGTCCTATAAGAGGTTTCGTTAAATGCTTCTCCTTTGCTTCGTAAGCTCCTACCTGTATAGCGTTATACCCGTCCTTTGTATTTTCAGACTTAACTTGCACCACGTAGTTTATAGGAAACTTTATTACAGTTACAGGAATAGCCGTTCCGTCCTTAAGGAGAACTCTTGTCATTCCTACTTTTTCTCCTATCAATCCCAACGGCATTTCATTAACCTCTCATTTTTACTTCAACGTCAACACCTGCAGGGAGACTGATTTCCATAAGAGCTTCGATTGTTTGAGGCGTAAATCTGGTTATATCTAAAATCCTTGAAAATTCCCTTATTTCAAAGTGTTCTCTAGATTGGTCAAATTTATGGGGAGAACGAAGTACACACCACTTCCTTTTACGGGTGGGAAGGGGAATTGGACCTCTCACAACTCCACCCGTCCTTTTCACCGTTTCTATTATCTGCTTTACGGATTTATCCAACAATCTATGGTCGTAAGCCTTAAGCTTTATTCTTATTTTTTCCTGCTCCATGATCGTTCCCCTCAATCAAGTATTTTAGTAACCACACCGGCACCTACAGTTCTACCACCTTCCCTTATAGCAAACCTAAGACCTTCCTCCAACGCTACAGGTGC
>DQVZ01000222.1 GCA_015661465.1 Aquifex aeolicus | reverse complement strand
TAGAGGTTTATACATGATATGGAAGGAAGAGGAAGCTTATATTCCTAAAAAATTCCTTATTGTTCTTAGGGAAGCTTTAAAATCCGATGGGAACTTTCAGGTAGGAAAAGTTAAAGTAGAAAGCGGAAAGCTATTTATAGGAAACAGGGAAGTGGATAAAGAACATAAGAGGGAAATAGAAAGACTTCTTGAATTAATTTAAAAGGTTATGTTGTTAAATTTTCTACTATTTCTTTTATTTCTTTTAACGCTTTTTCCTTTGAATTACCTATAAAGTAAAGCTCATCTTCAGCTCTTGTTATAGCTACAAATCCCAAGCTCCTTCTTCTTCTTTCTTCTTTTTTTGTGCTTACTTTGTGAAATAACTTATCAAAATCATGGATTACCACTACCTTCTTCTCAAGTCCTTTGGAAGAATAAAAAGTGGTTATCGTTAAATCTTTTACACAATCCTTTAAATTTCCATGTTCTTTTATTAACTCTTTCAATTTATTAGCTTTATCGCTGAAAAACTCTAAGACCATTATATCCTTAGGGTTATGTTTTTCAACGAGTTCCTCCAAAAGTTCTACAACCTTATATAAATCTTTATAACTTTCGGTATGCAAAATTTCAATTATTCCCTTATCTTTGAGTACTTCTAAGTTTTCGTTGACCCAGCTCCCTTCAATCTTTGAAAGTTCTCTGTAGTACTCTTTATCCTTTTTCAAAAATTCAAATCCCAATAGGAATATGTTGGAAGCATTTCTGTAAATCTTTTTAAGAACTCTCGACCTTCCCACAGCGTTAAACCCAACCTCTTTCCACGTCCAATCAGTATCCTCGTAAATCCTCTGAACTTTATCTATAGCAAAACCTATTATGGTTTCGGGTTTCAAAAGTGAGTGGATAAATTTAAACCATTTTCTTCGGATATCCTGTGCTTCGTCAATAAGGAGAATGTCTGGTTTAAAATCATCGGGAATTTTAATCTTATTTTCTTCCATTAAATCTAAAAGCTTTCTTATAGCATCTTTATCTTTTTTCTCGTCAAAGTAAACTCCGTATCTCTTCAAAATCTGCACAGCTAACGAATGAAGTGTTGAAACATTAATGTAGTTTTTTAATTCTTCGGGAAGCTTTCTCTTTTTTATTACGTAATCAATATCTTCCTTTATTTTCTTGAGGAAGCTTTTATTGAAAACTAAAACGTATACTTTTTTATCCTTTTCTTTGCGTAGATACCACTCAAGAGCACATCTTACGGTTGCACTTATAACTACAACACTCTTTCCGGTTCCCGAACACCCGCTTATTACATTACAATCTCTCAGATTAGAGTTTATCCTTTTAGGTGGTTTTGTGAGGTGATAAGAAAACTCTTCTTGAATGTAATCAAGTATATTCCCTTTCCACGGAATCTCCAGCTCGGGGAAGAATAATTCTTTGAATTTTTTCATATTTTTCTTCACAACTTCCGCTGGTATATTGTTGTAGAAATTAGAAACATCTTTTAAAATTTTTTTTCGTAGTATTTCGTTGTTTTCAAAATCTTCTTTGAAAAGGATTTTATCTTTGTTTTGCTCAAGAATAGCTCTGTATCTCTCGGGAAGTAATTTTATTTCCCTTACACTTAAATTTGGGAAAGCTAAAACTCCAGATACGGGTTTTATCCCTGTGTTGAGAATGCAGTTGATATATTTAAGAAGCTGGGATATGGGAGTCTTATTTTCTTCTCTTTTTAATTTTTCCCAACCAATAGGAAGGTAATCCTTATCCCAAGCTTTTACCTCTATAAAAACTATTCCGAGGTCTTCCTTCCATAGAGTTATATCACAGCAAATGTTGCAATCATAACCGGAGAGAACCTTCTTGAAGTAAATAACAAGGTCTTTAAAGTTCTCTCTGATACTTTCTTCTTCAAAAGCTCTCCAAATTTTTCTTGCAACTTCAATTTCCACTCTTTCGTTTTCTTCTTTTTGCTTTTCTTCGCAATCCCCCTTTAAAGCTATAACCATATCTAATAATCCCCCCGTTTCCTTTAGTAATTTTATTTCCTTTATTTTTATTTTTTTCTTTTCAAATAAATCTCACCTTCCGAGAGTATGGTAAGCAAAATAATGAACAAGATATAATGCAGGTATCCATAGCTTAATAAGTAGATAGGTTATAAAAGATATAAAGAAGACATTTACGTTTACAGCGTTGTTTCCTATCGGTATCATGGATACGAGAAAGATTAAGGGAGAAAGACCTATTAATATACCGAGTAATAAACCTTGAACCTTCAAGGTGAGCAACCATTTAGTTTTATAGGATATGTAAAAATTTGATGCTACATTAGCTATTTCGGTAATTTTCTTTTGAATTACTTCTTCAGCTATCGGGAAAGTTTTCATGTTCTTTAAAGGTGTAGTCCAGAATATGTCTTCAAGTCTGTGAGATGCTTCCATTATTTTGTTAAATACC
>DQVZ01000124.1 GCA_015661465.1 Aquifex aeolicus | reverse complement strand
TCCCCACGAACTTATCCCTTTCGGGGGACTTATAATCGGGAACACTTTGAATAGCTTATCCCTTTTCTATGACAGAATTAAAGCTGAGATAAGAAATAGAAAAGAAGAAATAGAAGCGAAGATAGCTCTGGGAGCTACATTGAGATACGCACTAATCGATGTAATAAGAGACAGTATCAAAATGGCATTAATTCCTAAGTTAAATTGGCTGAAGTCTGCGGGGTTGGTGCATATTCCTGGCGTAGCGGTGGGTATGCTTGTTGCAGGAGTAAGTCCCTTGAAAGCCATTTTATTTCAAGTAGTCATACTTTACACACTTTTATTCTCAGGAATTGTTGGGACTTCCTTGCTTGCGTTTATTGGCATTAAAGAGATTTTTAGGAAGAGCTTCGAAAAGGGAGAATCTGATGGTGCCCGAATTTAAATTTTCAAGTAATTAGAATTATTAATCCTCCCTCACCAATTCCAGACATCCAAACCCTTGATACCTTCTAAAGCCTATACCGTATTTATAGATTTCATTCAGTACGTAAGGATCTCCTTCCAAAGTAAAAGTTCCGTGATAGGCTACTATTTTTATGACTCTTTCCGAATCGTTGTGTCCGACAAGATGTTTTACAACCGCTTTTTTTCCGCTGTGATGAAAAAACCTTAAATCGGGAAGACCGTTGAACATGCATTTGAGGGAAAATCTAAGTTCATTGGTAAAAGCACTATCATCGTAGACTATAAAGGCATCATTATTTGTTTTCAACTTTACAGGAAGAACAGGGTGTTTATCTTTGTTAACCACAACTATCGGAGAAAGTGTTCTGAATTTTTGCCTCTCCGAAGATATAACTTCTTCCTCTATCATTTCACTTTTTAATATTTTCATTGAGCCGTTTATATATCTCCCTTTATATTCCCTGAAACTCTTAAGACCGTTGTAGAAGCGCACGAAAAAATCGGGACTTCCTGAGGAAACAGTTAAAATTGCTCTTCCATTGTTAAAAATTCTTTCACCATCGACCTTTATACCTCCAAAAAAAACGCAAAAAGTGAAAGGTTTAAATTTATCCTTCATAAACAGATCACTACAGTAATCAGCATCTTCTTGTTCGAGGACCTTTTTTATAAACGAAAGGAAAGAACGCCTGTAGAATATTGATACATTTTTAGGCACTTCTAAGTAGACCTTAACTCTCATAACTTAGCCCCTTCCCTTGGCTTTATTATTTGCTTGCCCTTTTAGCAGTACATCCTTTATAATATAATTTTGAGCTATATTTAGAACATTGTTCAAAGTCCAATACAGTACCAATCCTGCGGGGAAGCTTATGAATAAAAGGGTGAAAGCTACGGCTGTAATATAACCTATAATAGCCTGCTTGGGGTCGGGAGAAGGAGTAAGCTTCTGTTGGAGTATCATGGTAAGACCCATAAGTATAGGAAGAAGGTAAAATGGGTCCTTATCCGCCAAGCTGGGAATCCAAAGAAAACTACTTATTTTAAGGTCTACAGTGATTATCAAGACTTTATATAAAGCAAAGAATATTGGAATTTGAAGAAGTATAGGTAAACATCCGGACATAGGATTAAATCCCGTTTCAGCGTAAAGCTTCATCATTTCCTCTTGCATTTTTACTGGGTCATCTTTGTACTTCTGTTTTATCTTTTCCATACGCGGTGCTAATTCTTGAAGTTTCAACATAGAAACAGTAGTTTTATATCCCAAAGGAAAGAGGATTATACGTACAATAAGCGTAAGAACTACAATAGAAATAACCCAACTACCTGTGTGTTCATAAATCCAGTATAAGAACTTAAATAAAGGTTTTACTATTATCTTTAAGGCTCCCCAATCTAAAGCATCTTCAAGACCGATATTCCTTAGTCTGGCATAATCCTTAGCACCGTAATACAACTCCTTGGGAGAATCGTACAAGAACAGAGAAAGAGATATATAATCATTTTTGTAGTTTATCTTATAAACAATATGCTTTTCATAATTTTTAACACCTTTGAAGAAGTATCTGCTTTCCTCTCCTCCGAACTCAATATTTCCGGAAAGTTCCGTTATACCTTTTAAATCTCCGATATCGAGCCGTACAACCTCATCGTTAATTTTCAAAATCGGCCCTACATGGGTGTAAAAAGCTTCGTCATCCGGCGGAGTTCCTACATAAACCCAGAATGGAGTTTTTAACCCTTCAACTTTAAACTCTATAGTTCCATTATTCTTATATGAAAGGATTTTTTTTAATTTCAGTTCCTTGTGAATAATTTCAACACTGTTATTCTTTTTAACAACTTCGTAATCTCCAAAGTTTATCTTTCTGTCAATTTCGGGATTACCAGTAAATATTTCCAAAGGATATATCTTTAAATCCCTTTCTACCCTTGAGATTACATCAAAACCGTACTTTCTGTCTATAAACCTTAATATTTTTCCTCCTTTTTTTGCTATCTCTAATGAGTATTCTCCCAATTTTACAGAGACTTTATCTTTGTATTCTTGTTTTTCTCTGAAAGTTCCGAGCATCAATTGAGGAACGTTTAAATTTTTATACTCATCTTTTTTTTGTTCTTTTACAGTTTGCTTAGCTATTTCTGTTTGTTTAGGATTAAAATACGTTGTAAGAAATAGCTCGTAGGCAAATATAAATACGAAAAGTAATACTGTAAATATAAGAAATCTTTTCCAGAACTGGGATTCATTATCCATCATGGATAATCTACGCCTCCTTTAAAGAAAGGATTGCACTTCAATATTCTAAGCAAAGCTTTTAGACTACCCTTAACGACACCGTATTTTTCAACAGCCATAATAGCGTAATCTGAACAGGTAGGATAATATCTACAGGAGGGAGGATAGAGGGGAGATATTGCCTTTTGCCAAAGCTTTAAAAGGAAGATTAAACTTTTTTTCATAACTTTATGGAGCCAATCTCTTTCTCCCCTTCTTTCTCCTTCTAGCTATTATTTTTCTTCCTGATTTAGTTCTCATCCTTGCAAGAAAACCGCTTTTTCTTTTTTTCTTCTTTATGGATATATGCGGCTTTAATCCTTCTGTAACCATTCCAATATCCTCCCAATAAAAGTATAAGGAAAAAGGAGCAGAGATTAAACAACAAATAGAAGTATGAATGCTATTAGTAATCCGTATAGTGCGATTGTTTCTATAAATGCAAGTCCTATAAACATTAAAGTTTGTAATCTACCACTTGCATTGGGATTTCTGGCAACACCTTCTTGGGTTCCCCTTACAGCGTGTCCCATTCCAACACCTGCACCAAGCCCAGCAAGTCCAATAGCAAGTCCAGCTCCCAAGTAAAGGAGCCCTTTCTCTATTGAGGCTTCACCCTCCGCAGCCATTGCCAAAGCAGGTACCATTACTGTAAGTAATGTCAGTAACTTCTTCATCGCCTACCTCCTTAAACTTATTTGATTATAAGCGAAGCAGTATTGAGTTCGTCTATTATCTTACACAGGTAAGCAGAAGGATAGCAAGCCCACAAAATAAGCTCGTAATCTTTGTTTTCAACAAACTTTTTTACCTCTTCATGCAGAGGTCCAACCTTATATTCGACATTAGGAAAGTTTTCAGAACCTCCATACTTTGACCACAATTCTTTTAGCTTTCTTTCTATTCTCCTTACAGATTCTCTTTCCACTTCAGGAGGTATAGGCATTCCAAAAGTTACACTTCCTCTCTCTAGATTAAATACATCTTCTAGAACAACGAGTATTTCCATTTGGGTTTGGAGTTTCTGGGTAAAATCCGCTGCGTATTTTACGGCCCTTTCACAATCAGAATAAGAATCTACCATTACCATAAGTACTTTCATATCAATGCTCCTCGTGAGCTACAGCACCTGCCAAATAAACTACGGAAAGAATCATAAAGATGTAAGTCTGTATAAAGATTGCCAAGAATTTTATAGCGATTACAAATATAAGAACTACGGGAGATACTACTAAAGTAAAAGGATTCTTGATTACTAAACTGATAAGAGTAATGAGGAGAAGAGCTCCAGCTTTCATATTTGCGAACAATCTGAGAGAGAGGGTAATAGGTCTGGCTATATGGGATATTACTTCAACTATAAAGAAGAATGGAGCCATAAGGGGTATGGGTCCCATAAAGTGTTTAAAGTAAGCAAAGCCGTTTTCCTTTATACCTTCATAATGGTAGTAGAAGAAAACTAACAGTGCTATAGCGAGGTTTGTATTTATATTTGCAGTAGGAGCTTCAAAACCGGGAACCATTCCCAAAAGATTTCCGAAGAAAACAAACAATCCAATTGTAGCAATCAAAGGAGTATATTTAAGCCCTTTATCTCCTATATTTTCAATGAGCATATTTCTGACAAATCTCAGGTATCCTTCCAACAACGCTTGATATTTTGTAGGTTTAAGGGAAGGTTTTCCTCCTTTTAAGATTACGGCAATAGCCACCGCAACAGCTATAAGTCCGTAAACTACGTGTGAATATTCCATTTCCCTTACCTCGTTTGCTTGATGGCTTAGAAGATTATAACATAAAATTCATGCTCGCAAAGAGGATTATTCCCTGTCTTGACGTTGATAAAGGAAGAGTGGTCAAAGGGGTAAAGTTTTTAAACCTGAGAGATGCAGGAGATCCCGTAGAAGTAGCAAAACGATACGAAGAAGAAGGTGCGGATGAACTAGTTTTCCTGGATATAACGGCTTCGGCGGAAGACAGAAACATTATGCTGGATGTTGTTAAAAATGTAGCAGAAACCATATTTATGCCCTTTACCGTGGGAGGGGGTATCAGAAACCTTGAAGATATGAGAAAACTTCTTGAATCTGGTGCAGATAAGGTTTCTATAAATACTGCCGCTGTTAAGAATCCTCGGCTTATTTACGAAGGGGCAAAGAGATTCGGTTCTCAGTGTATAGTAGTTGCTATTGATGCAAAGAGGAAGGGAAATTCCTGGGAAGTTTATATACACGGCGGAAGAACTCCCACCGGTATAGATGCCGTAGAGTGGGCAAAAAAGGTAGAAAGCTTAGGGGCAGGGGAAATACTACTTACATCTATGGATAAAGATGGGACAAAAGATGGATACGACATTGAGCTAAACAGAGCAATATCTGAGGCCGTAAATATCCCTGTCATAGCTTCCGGTGGTGCAGGAAAAGAAGAACACTTCTACGAAGTTTTTAAAAGGACTAAGGTAGAAGCTGCTTTAGCAGCTTCCGTATTCCACTTCAGGGAAATATCCATTCCGGGGTTAAAAGAGTTTTTACAGAAAAAAGGTATTAACGTTAGACCTATTGACTGATATAAACAACACCTTTTCTTTTAACTATGCACTGGAATGTTCTATCCGGAAAAAGTTTACGGGCTATATTCAGTGCTCTTTTTTTCGCAATTTCTTTATTTAAAGCAGGGTTCTTTGAATGACCATCTGCAACGCCTATTATTTCTATTTTTTTAATTTTATTTAAAGGGCTCAGCGAACCTATTACAACCTTGAGATTTTCCAGATTTAAATCTCTTGTAGTAGTTTTTGCATATCCAAAAGAAAAAGAATAAACAAATTTTACGATTTTCACTTCATGTTTTTTACTTTCATTTCCATTTGATGTTGGAAATTCAGCGTAAGGATTCCCCAACCTACCAGTATGTTTTACGGTAACTATAAGTTTTTCCAAAGGGTTTAGAGGTGGTACCGGAAATTTTATAATATTCGGAGAAATTTCCAAAGGGTATACAGTCAAAACCTCCTTTATTAGCGGTTCTGAGCTTATATACTTTTCTACTGTTGCGACTTCATCTACATAACCATCGTTAAAAGGAATTGCTAAAATCCAATCATTTTTTATCGGAGATTTTGTTCTTACGATTATCTTTGTGTTATCCTTTCCAGTATTTATTTTCAAATCTATGCCTTTTAATTTTTCATACTTAGAGTTATAAATTATAGGGACATAAAGAACAACATCTGTCCTTCTGAACTTCTTTCCTATTTTTTTCTCAACTTTGAATTTTATTTCCACATCGTAATTCAAACCGCATATAGCAAAAGCTTGAAAAAACAAGATAAAAAGGGAAATAATTAACATCCTTTCCCCCTACTTCATTATAAATTCCTCAGATAGAATTTTTAATTGTCCCTTTTCCCTTACTATATACATTCTCTTAATACCCTTATCCGTATAGCTATCAGAATTATATTCCTGGAAAAACTCAACAACGTAGTACCTGGGAAGTTCATCACCATTCTTTGCAAAGGCCAAAACAGTTAGATTTGAAATATCTACTTTTATGTATCTTTTAGAAAGAATCGTGCGCCTTTTATAATTCCTCCATTCGCGAAGTCCTCCCCCTTTCCAGCGAAAATTCCTAGAGTAAAAAGATATAAACTTTTCGAAATCTTTTCTTTCCCAAGCTTTTTTCCACTCTCTAATAAACCTTACGATATCCTCCGTAGTCAGTTCTTCGGGAATTACCTTGTAAATTCCTATTAAAGTGTTTTCTAAATTTATTTTTGGCAATAAAGAAGTTATCAGTGTATCCGTTTGGGCAACAACACATCCTCTTGTACTGAAGGGAAGCTTATTCCTATCCTCTTCGTTACTTCCATGAAGCCATATACCACTTCCCGTTTTACCGAGAAGTCTATCATAGGGATTGGGATAATTTAAAGCTACAGCTATACCTCCGTATATTTCGGAGAGTCTTTC
>DQVZ01000143.1 GCA_015661465.1 Aquifex aeolicus | reverse complement strand
TCGGGTTTCTCAATAATGGCGTAAGCTACTCTAACACCTTCTATGGATCTTGGATAGTTTACAAGCCCCTCCGTATCTTCATATGTTGTACCGGTTTCATCGAGAAATCTTTTGAATATAGTTATTCCGGCAACAATTCCATTTTCGTGAAGCTCTATGGTGTCAAGGACTTTAGCTATGAGTTTCATCTTATTAATACTTTCCCGTTCGGAGAACATGGTATAGACGTAATAGGGATCTGCTCCATAGTATACAAGTTCCTTTGCTAATTCAAATGTCCTTTCATCGGTATTGGAATATCTGAAGAAGCCAGTATCCGTAGCAAGTCCAGTATATATACACATAGCGATTTCCTTATCCATTGCAGTTTCATCCCACGCTTTAATAATTTCATAAATCAATGCAGCTGTTGCTGGCGCTGTGGGGTCTATATAGTCATAAATTCCGTAAAAATCTCCACCGATATGGTGGTCTATTCTTATCTTTTTTCCTACCTTTACCTCTGTACCTACTCTGTAAAATCCAGAAGCGTCAACAACTATTCCAATATCGTAAAACTTATTATCGGGTTTTATAACCTCTTCAGCTCCTGGAAGGAAATCGAGAAAGTGGGGAACTCCGTCTTTAGAGCCTATATAAGCCTCTTTACCTTTCTTTTTTAGAAACTTGTAAAGGGCAAGACCGCTTCCGAGGGAATCTCCGTCGGGATTTTCATGGGTAAGAATCAAGATAGAACCTTTAGCATTTTGAAGAAAGTCCACAATGGGAATACTTTTCTTCACCATTTTTATAACCCTCCAAAGGGTATAATATACTGAGAAAAATTTTCACTTGATATGACTTTTTACAAATAGTTTCACGCCTCTCTTTCAATAATCCTTTCCCCCACCATAAGTGAAACTTCAAGGGACCGTGCTAAGTCCTCAAGGGTTCTAATAATTTCTCGGGAAGAGGATAGTTCCAACTTTTCTAAAGCATTTTCTATTTCTTCGAGAATCTCTTCAAGCTTTTCCAAAATGGGTTTATTTTCTATTCTTAAGTTCTCAAGAAAAAAAGGGGCATACCTTTCTATAACTGGAAGGAGTAAAGAAACGAGTGAAAGGCTTTCAGAAGAGAGAATAAGGGCTTCCTCCTTTATATCCTTTTCCTGAATTTCTTCGAGTTCTCCGAGAATCAGGGATATAAGTTTTATATCTGCACTTATCCTTCTTATTGTTTCTTGTACACTTGCCATAGTCTCCGGGGAATATTTAGGGGTATTTACGAGATAAGTGGTTGTGACTTTTTGCTGAAATTCTATTTCTTCCTCCAAACGGGAAAGAAGCAAATGTAGAGGATAAAACTCCATAATGAATTTAAATTATATCTATATCAAAAGAGTTTAAAAAGGAGGAAAAACTAAGAAACTTCTAAAAGGGAAACTTTATATTCATCGACGAGTTCAGTATAGTCATCAAACCAGTGGGCCTTAGGATTTCTCTTGTATATCATAAATTTGCCTCTATTTTCCGGATCCGCAGCCCTATGGTATCTGAAGAAGATAAGCTCATCAGTTTTTCCTAAGATTTCTATCTTTCCTGTTTCGTGGGACATTACGTACCTTACCCTTGCAGCAAGTCCCGATACTTCAGCCCTTACCGCTTCTACAAGGTCAATTGTTTCCTCTATGGGAGCAGAGTATGCTTTATTTCCGGCGGTAGGTCTGCATTGGAAGAGATAGTAAGGGGGCACTCCTATAAAAGAGAGTTCTTCTAGTAAAGTTTTTAAAGTTTTAAAGTCGTCGTTAATTCCCTTAAGAATAGGAGTTTGATTGGTTAAAGTTGTTCCCGTTTTCTGAACGAGTTCTATAGCTTTCTTAGCTTCGTCAGTTAACTCTCTGGGATGGTTGAAGTGGTTCATTAGGTAAAGCTTTTTACCCGTTTCGGTATTAAACCATTCGAAGAGTTCAAGAAGTGCAGGGTCATCAATAACCCTGAAGGGGTTTACCGCAAGCATTTTAGATCCTATTCTTACTATTCTCACGTGGGGAATTTCCGCTAAAGCTTTTAGGATTTTCTCTAACTTGAATGTGGCAAGAACCAGTGGGTCTCCCCCTGTGAGTAGAACGTTGTTTATTTCAGGATGGTTTCTAATGTATTCCAATCCTTCTGAGACATCCCTTGCAACTTCATCGTTGTCATTCATAAATAACCTTTTCCTAAAACAAAATCTGCAGTATATACCGCAAACATCTGTAACCAATAAAAGTGCTGTATCTGGATATTTATGTTCTAAACCTTGAACTTTCATATATTTGCTTTCGTTGGAAGCATCCAGCTTACCCCATACTTCAAGCTCTTCAGTAGTAGGTATAACAATTCTCCTTATAGGGTCATTAGGGTC
>DQVZ01000207.1 GCA_015661465.1 Aquifex aeolicus | reverse complement strand
TGTCTACGAAGGAAAGTTCCTCAATAGAACTGGTAAATGCTGCGGATAAATATATAGATTTAAAGGAATTACTCCCTCTTATTAGGCTCGAGTAAATCCTTCTGCATTTTCTTAATCCGATACATACGCATATCGGCGGTTTTGAGAAGAGTATCTAAATCTTTGCCATCTGTAGGATAACAAGCACTTCCGATTGAAACGGAAATTTCTATATCGTTGTACTTAAGTCTAATGTCATTGTTTAGCCTTTCCACGAGTTTCAATATATAGTTAGGCTCTATATCCGTCACAATCACAAACTCATCCCCTCCGTATCTTATCACAAAGTCATCTTTCCTCACACTTGATTTAATAATCTGTGCAACTTTTTGAAGTAGTTTATCCCCTTCAATGTGCCCATATGTATCGTTGACCATCTTAAAGTTATTGAGGTCTAAAAACAAAATACAAAAAGATTTTCTGAATTTTTTATACTTTTCTATTTCTAACTTGAATACTTCTTCCAGAAACTTTCTGTTGTAAACACCTGTAAGCGAATCCTTATATGCTTTACTCTCTAATTTTCTTAACATCCTTATTAGTTTGGAGTTTTCAAGGAATGTATAACCTAAGAAGAGGAAACCTGCAGTTCTGATGGCATAGACGTGTACCTGGTGAAGTTTACCTTCCAGTTGAAATGAAGTATAAAGGAGCATAAAGGATACCGAATACAGAGATGCAAGGTACTTAACCAAGATATCCTTTACCGCTAACATTATCGCGGCGTATATTACTGCAAAGCTCAAAATTATATACTTATCAACACTCAAAATCGCCCCTAGTAAAATATTTTATTATATGGCTGTAAAAACTCTGTGGCTTGTAAGAAAGTTGGGAGATTTTTCTTCCGGTTATCTGAAAGAGGGAGACATTGTAATTCTTATCCAGGATGGAGTTTTAAGGTATCCATCTAGAGAAGGTTGGTTTGTTTGTAAGGAAGACGCAGAAGCTCGGGGACTTTCTTTTAAAGAAGATGTAATGAAAAGTTACGAAGATATAGTGAAGCTTATAGAGGAAGCTGAGAAGGTGGTTGTTTGGTAAGCTTTAAAAAATGAGAGTCGTTCTACAGAGGGTAAAACAAAGTTGGGTAAAGGTGAACGGCAAAATAGTGGGGAAAATAGGTAAGGGACTGAACATACTACTGGGAATTGGTAAGGGGGATACGGAAGAGGATATAAAAAAGCTTGTAAACAAGATTCTTAATTTGAGAATTTTTGAAAATGAGGAGGGAAAATTTCACTATTCCGTGCTAGATATAAAAGGAGAAGTTCTCGTAATTTCGCAGTTCACTCTTTATGCAAATGTAAAGAAAGGGAGAAGACCAAGCTTTGAAGAGGCAGAGGAACCCAAAAGGGCTAAAGAGTTATACGAAAAGTTTATTGACGAAATTAAAAAAAGTGGTCTGAAAGTAGAAACAGGTGTTTTTGGAGCTATGATGGATGTTTTTATAGAAAACTGGGGGCCTGTAACCATTATAATAGATTCGAAAGAATTAAAGTAATAGGGAGGAAGGATTTAAATGAATCTATTTGATTACAAGAAGAGTATAGTATCTGAAATAATTGACAAATATGAAGCAGCAAAGGAAAAAAGAATTACAGTCGAGCTTTCAAAGGGAAGTGTTGTAAAAGCTCCTCCGAGAAAGAGTAAGCTGTTTAAAAGAGATGCCCTCTTTACAAAACATGTGATATTTATAGTTGATTTAGAAAACCTTTTAGACAAACTTGAAGAGCCTTATAAAACTGTGATAAAGAAGCGCTACTTTGACGCCCATTTAGATACTGTAAAGAGGGATTTTGGGCTTTCGAATAAAAGGGAAGCCTATTACCTGATAAAAAAATCTGTAAATAAGTTTTACGATTTACTGGAAAAGTATTGGTTTGGTAAAGGATAATAATTTAGATGGAAACACCTTTAAAAGATATTCACAAAAAGTTAAAAGCTCGTTTTACCGATTTTGTCGGTTGGAAGATGCCTCTTCAGTACAGTTCCATAGTTGAGGAAGTAAAAGCTGTAAGAAGTAAAGTGGGTATTTTCGATATATCTCATATGGGAAGGATTCTTCTCGAGGGAAAAGACGTAAAAGAAAAACTTCAGTTTCTTACTACAAACAATATTGGGAAATTAAGTGTAGGTAGGGTTCAGTATAATTTGTTTACCAATGAAAAAGGAGGTGTAAAGGACGATATTACGGTTTACAAGCTCGCCGAAGATAAGTTTTTCCTCTGTGTAAATGCTGTGAACAAAGAAAAAATTATAAAATGGCTAAGCGAATTTTGTTCTCCAAGGGATATGTCAGAGGATTACCTGCAGATAGCCGTTCAGGGTCCAGAAAGCGAAAGTGTGCTCAGCAAGTTCTTCAACGTTTCGGATATCAGATACTACGGATTTAAAACCTTTGGAGATACCATAGTTTCCAGAACGGGTTATACGGGTGAAGACGGATTTGAGGTGTATATAAATCCCAAGGAAGGAATTGAGCTTTTTGAAGAGCTCGTGAGGCTAGCCGTTCCTTGTGGATTAGGGGCAAGGGATATTCTACGAATAGAAATGGGTTTTCCTCTTTACGGTAATGAACTATCCGAAAGTATAACTCCTTTTGAAGCAAATTTAGATAGATTTGTAGATACAAACAAAGATTTCTTAGGTAAAGAGGAAATGTTAAGGAAAGGAGTAAAGGAAAAACTTTTCGGTCTTGAGCTTCAAGATAAGGGTGTTCCGAGAAAGGGCTATAAAATTTTTAAGGGTAATAAAGAGATAGGATATATCTCGAGTGGAACCTTTTCTCCTACTTTAAACAAGGGGATAGCCCTTTGCTTTGTTAAGCTTGAGGAAAGAAGGGAAGGAAATGAAGTGGATATAGCAATAAGAGATAAACGTGTAAAGGCTAGGTTAAGAAAATATCCTTTTATTAGGAGGAAGTAAATGGAAATTCTTGCTTTACTTTGGGGAGTCGTTATTGGAACAGTATTTTCAACGGTAGGAGCTGCAGGGGGTATCCTAGCGGGATTCGGCCATATATCCCTTTTCGGGATTGCTTCTGCAAATACAGTAAAGGTTATGAACCAGATTCTCGTGTTTATTTCCACTACCATTTCTGTTCCCAACTACTGGAGACAGGGAAGACTCATATTTATATTGGGTGGGCTTTTAGGAATAGGAAGCATTCTCGGAGCCCTCATCGGGTCAACACTATCTTATAAGTACTTGACCGAGTTAAAGAGTTATAAATTTCTGTTTGGTCTGTTTACCTTTGTGGTGGCTTTTAAAATTTTCTACGACGTATTTCATAAGGAAAAGGAAAAAGTAAAAGAAATAGACAAAGGCATAAAAGAGAGTAAAGATAGGAAAGTAAGAGTTATAAGTAGAAGCGTTAGGGAGATTAGATATTCATTTCTACAGGAGGAGCATAAATTTAATCCCATTTATCCGTTGCTTGCAGGTTTTCTAGTTGCCTTAATTTCATCAGCTTTGGGTGTAGGGGGTGGTTTTCTGCTGGTTCCTTTTATGGTTTCCATTTTAAAGGTTCCCATGTATCTTGTTCCGGGAACAAGTGCTTTTTCCATATTGATTACGTCAACGGTGAGCATCTTTAACTACATAAACTTAGGGGTAAGTGTGGACTGGAAATTTATAGGTTCTGAATCTATAGGAGTAATACTCGGTTCTTTTCTGGGGCCTTACGTTTCCCACTTCTTGGGAGAAAGAAGATTAAGATTAGTTCTCGGGATGATACTATTAGGAATAGGTTTTAAGTATATCTTTATTTAAGATGAAGGTCAGAATAAACAAGTTTTTATCGGAAGCGGGGATAGCATCAAGGAGAAAGGCAGAAAGATTAATTTTGGAAGGAAGGGTAAAGGTAAACGGCGAGGTTATAAAAAACCTTGGAACAAGGGTAGACCCAGAGGTTGACATAGTAGAAGTAGACGGGAGAGTAATAAAACCTCAGAGAAAGCGCTATATAATGCTGTATAAGCCTTGTTGCTATCTTACCCAGCTAGGAACTTCTCGTGATGGTAGGAAAACCATCCAGGAGCTTATAAAAGATATTCCCGAAAGAGTATTTCCCGTTGGTAGACTAGATTACAATACAGAAGGCCTTTTGATACTTACAAACGATGGTGAGTTAGCAAACAGAATTCTTCATCCCAGATATAAACTCCCGAAAGTTTATCTCGCGTTAGTTGGGGGTAAAGTTTCTGTAAATACATTAAAGAGGATAAAAAAAGGAGCAGAGTTGGAAGATGGCTTTGCCAAGCCGGATAATGTGAGAATAGTTCGCTACGAAGGGGATAAAACCCTTATTGAAATTACATTCCATGAAGGAAGAAAACATCTAGTAAAAAGATATCTCGCCTTCTTTGGACACAAGGTAAAAAGACTTAAAAGAATTGCCATAGGTCCGATAAAACTCGGAAAACTTTCTCCCGGCAAGTGGAGAGATTTAAATCAGGGAGAACTTGCACAACTTTTCAAAGCAGTAGGCTTAAAGTATACACCTAAGCGTTAAAACTTATGATATTTTTAAATTAATGTTAGAAAAAATTAAAAAAGATATTTTCTTTGTATCTCGTCTTTTTGTGGTTTTATACCTCTCACTATTTCTTTTAATATCTTATAAAAATTATATTCCCGCCCTAATACTCGGTATTTACTTTTTGAACAATATTTATATTTACTTTTTCTCCCGTCCGAAATTTTTAAGAATATTGGCAACTATTTTTGACGTTACCCTTATACCTTTGTTTGTGTTTTTCTCGGAAATTTTTTTAACACTTTATGCACTTACAGTACTCATATCCCTTTACGCTTGGAGAAAGGTTTCTATTGCTTTTCTTTTAGTTATTGTATCTAGTATATTGGCTTTATACTATTTTTACACAACTCCTTTGATTCTTACAGCAAACCTTTTATTGTTTTTAGGTGTATTTTTTAGCTCTTATAATTTCGAGTATGCAACTGTAATAGGAAAAGAAAGAAGGAGAATTCTTAAATTAAAGAAAGATTACCATATACTTCTTAAAGAATTTTCAAACTTTGAAAAAGAAAAAAAAATGTTTGGAAATCTCAGGAAAATTTTTAAACTACTTAGAGAAAGTAAAGATCCTAAAGAGTATCTCAGTCGTGTAAGAGAAGAATTTAATGTAAGAAGAATACGGGTGATTCCCATAAATAAACTGGATAACGAAATAACTACAAATTACGAGGAAGGAACTCTTATAGTGAACGTTAAATTGGATAAAGGATATGCACAAGTTATTTTTGAACTTGACTACCCTTTTAGATTAAAAGATCAAATCCTTATCACAGCACTTATAGAATCCGCAAAGCTACTGAGTGTTATGGTAGAAGGATTTGAAGAAAGACAGGAAGGAAAACAAGCTTTAGTGGTAGGATAATTACTCATTGTTTTTTTTCTTTTCAGCTTTCCACTTTAGATAGCTTTCTATGAAGTCATCTATTTCTCCATCCATTACAGCATCTACATTTCCTGTTTCGTAACCCGTTCTTAAATCTTTTATAAGCTTATAGGGATGGAAAACGTAAGACCTTATTTGATAACCCCAACCTATGTCCGTTTTCTCTCCTTCGTATTGCTTCTTCTTTTCTTCTAACTTTTGTAATTCTAACTGGTAGAGTTTAGCCTTTAATAGTTCTAAAGCCTTTCTCTTATTTTGATACTGAGAGCGTTCTTGTTGACAGCTTACGGTTATTCCCGTAGGTATGTGTGTAATCCTTACAGCTGTATCGGTTTTATTAACGTATTGTCCACCTGCTCCGGAAGCTCTGAAGGTTTCTATTTTCAAATCTTCAGGTTTTATCTCTATATTTATTTCTTCATCGATTTGAGGCATTACGGACACAGCAGCGAAGGAAGTATGTCTTCTCGCGTTTGCATCAAAGGGGGAAATTCTTACAAGTCTATGGACACCTTGTTCTCCTTTCAGATATCCATATGCGTAGGGACCTTTTATTAAAACGGTTACACTTTTTATACCAGCTACATCATCCGGAGTAATATCAACAAGTTCTACCTCGTAGCCTTTCTTTTCCGCCCATCTCTTGTACATTCTAAAGAGCATATCCGCCCAATCGCAAGCTTCTGTTCCACCTGCACCTGCTTGAATGGTCAAGTAGGCATTTTTAGCATCCATTTCCCCTGAAAGATAAGTCTTTAGCTCTAAATCCTTGAGCTTTTTTTCTATATCTCGGACTTCTTCATCTATCATAGCCCAGGTTTCAGCATCCTCTTCAGGAGTAATTTCACTGAGCTCCTCAATGTCCTTTAGTGTCCTCGCGATAGAGTTTATCTTTTCAAGAGTCTCTTCTAACCATTTTCTCCTTTGAATAGTCTGCTTTGCCTTCTCCTGGTCATTCCAGAAATCCGGAGATGACATTATGCGGTCGAGTTGCTCTAACTCGTCTTTTAACCTTTTAGGTTTGAGGATATTTTTCACATCCTCAAATCGTTCTCTAAGTTCTGACAGTTTTCCCTTCAGTTCCAGCATCTTTCCAGCATATTACTCTACTACTTTATATCCCCATTGTTGAACTGCTTCCCTTAAAGTTTCAAAAGGAACCTCTTTATCCAACTTTACCCTAGCGGTTCGTTTTTCTAGGGATACTTCCACTTCCAGTACACCATCTATTTCACTTAGAGCTTTTTTTACAGTATTCACACAATGCATACAGCTCATACCTTCAATCTTTAGTTCTATTTCCTTCATAAGGTTAAATTTACTTCAAATAGCTTCGAAACAAACTTATTCTTTTCTTACCAGAATACTTACATTTCGAAACCTGTACTTATTCAGTAAATCAAGTACCGATATGAGGTATTCTACCCTAGAAGCCTTGTCAGCCTTTATCTGTATAAGACTATCGGTTGTCAATTCTTTTAGTTGTTGCTCTAAATTTCTTATGTTTATTTCCTTTCCTTCAAAGAATATATTCCCCTCTCTGGTTATAGTTATTACAAAAGCTTTTTCAACTTTTCCCGTATTGGCCGATTCTGCCCTCGGCATTTCCACGGGAATTTCCCCTTTAACTATAAACGTTGCGGTAGTGAGAACTATAGTAAGTAAAACCAGCATTATGTCAACAAGAGGAATAACATTTATATTCTCAAACTCTTTATTGTCCATAATTTAATATATAATCTTCTTTCATACGCTAGGTGAGAAAAAAGTAAAATAGGGAAAGTATGGAGCAAAAGAGTTAATAGAGAAACT
>DQVZ01000059.1 GCA_015661465.1 Aquifex aeolicus | reverse complement strand
TCTTCCGCAACACCTATCATCATAAAGTATTTGGTATGTTCAAAGTCCGGGTCTCCGAATTCCCAGAAAGAGTATCCAACAGACATTAATCCCGCTGCCGCTACGTTAACAGAACAAAAACCTCCGTGGGCTGCCCAGTTGATAGTTCCTATCTGTCCTGCAAACCATCCGTTTATAGCTTGCATCTGGTCTCTTCCAGTAAAGAAAGCCACCTTTGCAGGATTCTTTTGTGCAGCTTCCCTAATCCACTTTGCAGCTATCTCCAGAGCTTCTTCCCACTCTATTTCCTTAAATTGTCCGGAACCTCTTGGTCCCACTCTGAGCAACGGTTTTCTCAATCTCGCCGGAGAGTACTCCTTCATAATTCCCGAAGAACCCTTTGCACAAAGAACACCTTTATTTAAAGGATGATCATCGTTTCCCTTTATATATGTAACCTTTCCATTTCTTACATAAACCTCTATACCACACCTACAAGCACACATATAACAGGTGCTGTAGTATTTCTTCTCATAGAAACTACCACCTATTTCCATAGAGTTCCCTCCTTTAACTTCTTTTTAGAATAAAATCTTTTTCCTCGTCGGCCTAGACATTATTTCTTAAGGAAATATAAGCCTTACTTATGGGATTTATAAGCAAAAAGCTATACTTAATTTTTTTGTAATATTAAACCTCTATGAAAAAGTTCCCGCTTCTAATACTTGTAGCTTTCTTATCCATGTTTCCCGGTATCAATGAATTTGCTTTCATAGGTGAAGAAGCAACGAGAACAATTGTAGCCTTTGAGATGAGCAATTCCGGTAACTATTTTCAGCCAACCATTCTCGGGGAAAATTACTATAACAAACCACCTTTGTTTAATTGGTTAATAATACTTTCTTCGCAACTTTCAGGATGGGATATATTTACTGCTCGGGTGGTAAGCCTATTTTTTACATCGGCAAATACTATTTTAGCTTTTCTGTTTGCAAGGAAAATCTTTAAGAGTACAGAAACAGCTTTACTTTCATCAGCTATTTACATAACTTTTGCGGATATTTTGTTCTGGTATGGATGGCTTGCCGAGATAGATATCACTTTGAGTTTCTTTGTATTCCTGCTTTTTATTCAGGTTTATCGATTTTATGAAACTAAAAATCCTATTTTTTACTATACTTCGGCAGTTATTACCGGAATAATCTTTATGCTCAAAGGATTCCCGGCTTTTGCTTTTCTGGGTCTCAGTTTATTAGCCCTGGCTATTTTTGAGAGAAATATTTTTATTCTTCTGAACCCTCATGCACTTGCTTCATACTTTATAGCGGTAGTTTCTTCCCTATGGTGGATACCTCTTTCAGAAAATCCGGAATTTTATTTAAGAAGGCTCTGGGAAGAGAGCTTCAACAGGGTTGAGAGCTCTAAAGATTTTGTGAAATTCCTTGAACATCTCATTACATATCCTGTTCTTAATTTTAAACAGCTTCTCCCTTCTTCTGCCTTCATAATAGGAATTATTGCATTTAAAGGAATTTATCTCCCTAGGGATTTAAAGTTTCTCTCCCTTTTGGTGTTTATTAACTATATACCTTACTGGATTTCTGCAACTAGTAGGGGAAGGTACATACTCCCTCTATTTACTTTAGTGGCTATAATTTTCGCATACATTGTAAAAGAATATTTATCGAACAAATGGAGAAGGATTTTCGTATTTTCCTTAATTTTCGTAATATTCCTGAGGTTTCTTTACGGTTTCTGGGTACTTCCATATCTCAACGAAAGGAAGGGAAATCCAAAGATGCAGGCAGGAATAGCTTATGAAATTGTAAAGGATAAAGTTTCTGCTTGCGATTGCACATCTATAAAAGATTTTTGTTTATATGTCGGATTCCTTAAAGGAAAGCCTATTCTTAAAACTAAATATACAAAAGACTGGAGTTACTTATTCGATTGCAAAGAGAAAAAGGAACTTGTTCTCATAAGGGAGTTTTTCGCGAACAAGAAAAAGATATACCTGTACGGCAGGTATAATACTATTTATGCTTCTAATCTTTCTATCCTTTACCGTAAGTATCCTATCTGCTCAGCCTTGGTACCTAAGAGATTGTATTGAAAAGGTAATAGATGCAAAAATAGCTTTAGATATTGCTGAAAGGTATACGGGGAAAGTTTATAAGCTTTATCTTACCAAGAGAAAAAGTACAGGGGAATGTCTTTATAAAATTAAGGGGCTAAAGGGTACCGCGATAGTCGACGGCTTTACCGGAAAGTTAATAAAGTTTTATAAAAAGAGGTAAAAATGGCTTACTTTCCCTTGTTTATAGATATTTCGAAGAAAAATGTTTTAGTAGTTGGCGGAGGAAAAGTAGGGACGAGAAAAGTTAAGAATCTATTGCCTTTTACGAAGAACATAACTATCGTTTCTCCCAGGATAACGAAAGAGCTCGAGGAATTGGTAAGGGAAAATAACCTTAAATGGATTAAAAGGAGATTCAGACCTATAGACTTAAAAGAGAAAGATATCGTTGTGGTTGCTGTAAACGATTTAAAGCTTCAAAAGAGAATTTATGAACTATGTCAAAAGAAAAGGATTCTGTGCAATGCGGTTGATTCTCCGGATTACTGTAACTTTATATTCCCATCTTTAATAAGGAGAGGAAATTTAGTGATAGGAATATCTACTTCGGGTAGGATACCGGCACTCTCAAGGACACTGAGGGAAAAGCTAGATAAATTTATTCCCGAGAACATTGAAGAAATAATGAAAAAGCTGGAAAAGGTAAGAAGTTCAGAAAAGAAGGGTGCGGAAAGGCAAAAAAAACTTTTGTATTTAGCGAGAAAGTTTCTACAAAATTTCTAAGAGTTTTACAGCTCTTCTTCCGTCAACTTCTCCCAGCTGACCTCTGAATTTTAATTTTCTTTCTACATACACCTCAACCTTATCTGTAAGTTTTTTATCGGTAAATAAGATGAAATCCTTTTCAAGGTTTATAGCGTCTATAAGTCTTTGTCTTTTCTTAAAGAGAACAGTCTCTAAAATAACGGGAATTTCTAAAAGAGTCTTTAAAAGCATTTCCCTTTCCTCGGGGTTTGGTTTAGAGAGTGTTAGCTCTTCCTTTAATTCTTTCAATACGAAAACAGGTATTGCTATGATAAATTGGGCATTTGCCGAGTCAATCTCTATAGAAAAATCGGCGATGAAATACTCATCATCTATATCTATTTCGTAAATATTTTCTACAATTTCAAAACCTTTTAAAGGACGACTAAAGAAAGAACTCCAAACCTCTCGAATATTACTGCAGATACTAGAGGAAAATCGGTTGAGTATATTTAATTCCAATTTTGAAAAGGGTTTTCCTTCAAGTTCTAAAGGTGAACCTCCCAGTAGGAGACTTATAAAGCTGTATGCTGTTTTTGAATCAACAAGCAAATAAAAATCTCCTATGCTTTCTATAGTTTGCTTTATCAGTAAAACAGGCGGGCTTAGGTTCGGAATCACCTTAGAAAGAATCGATTTCTTTTTTCCTTTTAAGTTAAACTTTACGGGACTCAAAACCGTCTTTTTAAGCTCTTCTTCCATGCTCTCAGAAAGGGTACTGAGAAATTGTTCAAGTCTTATGTATCGTTCAGATTCTATCTTTTCAAGACTGTCAAAATCGAAGGGAGTCACTCCCTTCGGAACTGTTTCAACTTTCTTTTTCTCCAACGTTTCCATCAAGAAATTTATCTCCTCTTTAGAGAGCACCTCTTCACTCATGAGTAGACTCCGTATTTATTAATAAAATCCTCGTACTCCGGAAAATCTCTAACATCTACAAATGAGCCGCTTTCGAAAGTTTTTAGTTTAGGAATTACATTGAAGATAAACTCCGCAGCCCTTTCGGGTGTAAGCTTGGGAGCTTTTTTTATCTTTTCTATGGAAGGGAATTTTTCCTCGTTTTGGGACATAACTTCCATGAGCATAGGAGTTAGAACAAGTCCCGGAGCTAAGGAAACTATGTGAGTT
>DQVZ01000008.1 GCA_015661465.1 Aquifex aeolicus | reverse complement strand
TTACTCTTTACAAAAGTAAAGGGACACACTTCTCCTCTTATATCAAGTTCTTTATCAATTTTTATATCCATAAAACTTAAATTTACATCTCCTTGGGTAAAATAATCAATTATGAAAGTTCCCTATTCATGGCTATCGGAATTCCTTCACTTGGACGAGATAACTCCGGAAGAAATAGCGGAAACCCTCTCACTGCGTAGCGTGGAGGCTACAGTTGAAACTTTCGGTATAGAACTTGAAGGTGTAGTTTATGGAAAGGTTGTTGAAGTAAAGGAACACCTTAAACAAAAAAAACTGTTAATTGCAAAAGTCCAAATTGGAGAACATAGATTTGTGGATGTAGTAACCACGGATAAAAGCCTCTCAAAAGGAGACGGGGTTATAGTAGCTGTTCCTAATTCCAGAGTAGGTGAAATAACTATAAAGGAAAAGGTATTTGACGGCGTAATTTCTCATGGTATTCTCCTTTCTGCACAAGATTTAGGTCTGGAGGAAAAAAGTGAAGGAGTGTTAAAAATAAAGGAGAATTTTATACCTGGAACAGATGCAAAAGAAATTCTCGGTTTCGGAGAAAAAATCATAGAGATAGATATAACTCCTAACAGGGGAGATATGCTTTCTATAAGAGGTGTGGCAAGAGATTTGAGTGCTATATTCAGAATACCCAAGAAAAATCCGAAGGAGCCGGAATTTGACGAGCAGGAAAGCATTTCCATCGAGATAGAGGACACAGATTGCAAAAGGTATAGAGGGATAATAATTGAAGGAATAAAGGTAGAAGAATCTCCTTTGGAGATAAAAAAACGACTTTGGCAGTGCGGTATCAAAACTATAAATAACGTTGTAGATATAACCAACTACGTAATGTTAAGAGACGGTCAACCACTTCACGCCTTTGACCTATCAAAGATAGAGGAAGGTATAGTAGTAAGGAGTGCCAAAAGGGGTGAAAAGCTCATTACCTTGGATGGTGAAGAAAAAGAACTTGATGAAGATATTTTAGTGATAGCCGATAAGGTAAAACCTCTCGCGATAGCGGGAGTAATAGGCGGTTTGGAAAGCGGGATAAAGGAAAATACAGAAACCATACTTCTTGAGAGCGCGTATTTCAATCCCTACAGGATAAGGAAGTCCGCTAAAAAGTTAGGAATTCAAACGGAAAGTTCCTATAGATTTGAACGGAATGTTGATATTGAAAGAGTCAGCAAAGCCCAAGATTACGCTGTGTATCTTATCCTCAAATACGCAGGAGGAAGCGTAAAAGCGGTAAAAGATGTCTATCCCGAAAAGTATCAGCCGAAGAAGGTATTCCTTTCTCAGGGTAAGTACATAAAGTACGCCGGAGAACCCTATAAGAATGAAGAAGTGACGGAAATACTAAGGGCACTTGAGATTCCCCATGAAATTATGCGTTGCGGAGTAGAAGTTTTCGTTCCTTCCCATAGGAGTTTCGACCTAAGCAGGGATGTGGACGTTATAGAAGAAATAATGAGAGTTAAGGGCTATGATTACTATGAGTCGGAAACTCTAAAACTTCCATCTGTAGCGAAACTATGGAGGGATTACGAAGCCGAAATAAAGAAGTACTTAAGGTCAAAGGGACTTTACGAGGTTATTAACTTTTCCTTTGAAGATGAAAAACTGTATCAAATACTCGGAATACCTTTACCGTACCTCGAAGTGATAAATCCCCTCAACCCTACACAAAAATACATGAGAAATACACTTATTACTTCTTTACTCAGAACTGCCGCTTATAACGATAGAAACTACAATTACGACCAAGCTATATTCGAAATAGGCAAGGTTTTTTCTAAAGAGGGGGAAAAAAGGAGATTGGGATTTCTCATTAAGGGAAATAAACCGTCAACCTTGAAAGAAGGGGAGTGGAGCCCTTATGAAGTGTCCGAAATAATAGCCGGAATATTCAACCTTCTGGGTTTAGAACCTGAATTCAGAAACTCTAATCACAGATTCTTCCACCCTTACGTTCAAGCGGATATATACTTAAGGGGTAAACCTGTAGGATATTTTGGTAAACTTCATCCCGAAGTAGTTAAAAGTTTGGAATTAAAAGGAGAACCGTTCATAGCGGAATTGGATATTGATAAAATCCTTCAATATAAAGAAATACCTTCTTACAGACATCTATCGAAGTTTCCACCGGCAATGAGGGATATAGCCCTCGTAATGGACAAAGATTTTAATGTGAATAAATTATTAAATGACATTAAGTCGCAAATAGGCAATCTCTTGGAAGAGGTTAAGGTTTTTGACGTATACACGGGTGAAAAGGTAGGGGAAGGCAAGAAGAGTGTTGCAATAAGGCTGGTTCTAAGAAGTGGTGAAGGAAGCTTGAAAGATGGAGAAGTTAACAAATTGGTAGATAGATTGGTTAAGAATTTGGAGAGCAAATATGGTGTGAAACTTAGAACCTGATGTAATGTCTGCCCTGTTCGTGGCACGGGAGTTGTCATTGGGGCCTACACCAAAGGCTGATGGGAAGCTGACTTCGGGTGCATCGGTGTAGCACCCGAGGGGCTACCCACCTAAAAATTTGAGGCCCACGGCACTTCTCGTGCTACGGCAGGGTGGACTAATCGGATTCTTGCCTTCCCCTCCTGGAAACAGGAGGCGGAAGAGTTGTTAACGGAAAAGGAGAAACTCAGGAGAGAAGGTTTATATAAGCGTGTAAACTTATCGGAAGAAGAAAGGAAGAAATTTTCCGAAAGAATAGTAAACAACCTCGAGAGTCTACCTGAATATAAAAGTGCGAAAAAAGTTCTTCTATATTGTCCGGTAAAGGGTGAACCTGATGTGACTCCTTTGTTTGTAAAAGTTCTAAAAGATAAAGAATTGATACTCCCTAAAGTAAAGGGAGAGGAGCTGGAACTTTATAAGGTATTATCTTATCAATGCTTAAAAAAGGGAAAGTTCGGAATTCTAGAACCTATAAAAGGAGAAATTATCCCTCCTGAAGAGCTGGATTTTATAGTTGTTCCTGGGATAGTTTTTGACCTGCAGGGATATAGGTTAGGTTTTGGTAAAGGTTACTACGATAGACTTTTGAAAAAAACAAAGGGAATAAAGGTAGGTGTTGCTTACTCCTTCCAACTTGTAGATAAATTACCGCGTGACCCTTGGGATGTACCTGTTGATATTATTGTCACCGAAAAAAAAATAAGGAGGTTAAGAAATGGACTTAGTTAGTATCCTTCTCATTCTGGCTGCTATAGGGATTGGTGTATATGTGGGAAAAATTTTCTTTGGAGGTAGGACAATACAAACACAACCTCTTATTGTTGACGAAGCAAAAGCAAAAGCAGAGGAAATAATAAAGGAAGCTAAAGAAACAGCGGAGAAAATCTTGAAAGAAGCTGAAGAAAAGGCTGAAAAGCTAATAAGAGAAGCTAAGGAAGAAGTTGAAAGGAGGAAGAAAGAATTAAGGGAAAGAGAAGAGAGTATCCAAGCAAAAGAAAGACATCTTGATAGGAGATGGGAAGCTTTGGAAAGGAGAGAGGAAGAACTTATACACAGGGAGAGAGAATTAAAAGAGCTGGAAAGAAGTCTTGATAACTTTAGAATTGAACTAAGAGAAAAAGAAGAGGAGCTAAAGAAGGAGAAAGAAGAACTGGAAGAACTGAAAAAAAAGGAATTGGAAGAGCTGCAAAGAATAGCCCGACTTACCATAGAAGAGGCAAGGCAAGAAATACTTAAAAGAGTCGAAGAGGAAGCTAAAAGAGATGCGGTAAAACTCATGAAGGTGATAGAAGAGGATGCAAAAAGGAGAGCTGATTTCGAAGCAAAAAAGATAATAGCTGCTGCAACTCAGAGACTGGCTCCCCAGATAGCTATAAACTACACGACTAC
>DQVZ01000193.1 GCA_015661465.1 Aquifex aeolicus | reverse complement strand
TACGCCCACATAGGAGGGTTCCTTACAGGGTATCTACTAATAGATTTCTTCTATAAACGGAAAGCATACTATTATTGAGGAAACTACATCCTTTGCGGAGCACTTACTCCCATTAAATCCAGTCCCAACCTTATCGCTTCTTGTATTCCCTTAATCAAGGCCATACGGGAAAGCATTACTTTTTCTTCCATGCCCAAAATCCTGTGGTGGTTGTAATAATGATGGAATTCTCCCGCAAGTTCTATAAGATAGTATGTTAGCAGATGTGGGTCTCTTTTAAGGGTAATGTCAATAAGTTCATCCTTGAAGAACAGAACCTTTTTCATAAGCTTTTCTTCTGCCTCCTCTGAAAGGAAATCCACGTATTCTATAAGTTCTTTCACTTTTAACTCCTTTCCGTACCTATCTTTAAATTCCCTAAATATTCCGGATATTCTGGCATGGGCGTATTGAACGTAGTAAACTGGATTTTCCGAACTTTTTTCCTTTGCTTTATCTATATCAAAATCTAACGGCGTATCGCTCCTTTTGGTGAGAAAAATAAATCTAACGGCATCTTGTCCTACTTCTTCGAGGAGTTCTCTCAAAGCAACAAAAGTTCCGGCTCTTTTAGACATTTTTACTTCTTTACCACCTCTGAAAAGTTTAACCATTTGTATGAGAAGTACCTCTAACCAATCAGAGGATATATCTAACATACTAAGAGAAGCCTTAACACGAGGTATATACCCGTGATGGTCTGCTCCCCATACATCAATTACTTTTTTAAAGCCTCTTTTGAACTTATTGTAATGGTAAGCTATATCCGAAGCGAAATAGGTATATGTTCCATCCGAGCGTTTTACTACTCTGTCTTTATCATCTCCGAATTCGGAGGTTTTAAGCCACAGTGCTCCTTCCTTTTCGTAAATATACCCCTTCCCCTTAAGAAGGTTTATAAGTTCTTCGACAAGCCCGTCATCGTAAAGGCTCCTTTCACTAAACCATACATCAAACTCTATATTCATAAGGGATAAATCCTTTTTTATCTCATCCACCATTAAATCAAGTCCGTAGTTTGAGACGAGCTCGATAACGTCTTTAGGTTTATACTTTTTCGTGTAATAAAGAGGTATATCCTTCTCCTTCTTCAGAATTTCTTGTCTTATCTCCTCAAGATTTGCCGTTTTGGGAAAAGAAAGTCTATCTCCTATTATGCCCCTTAATCTTTCAGAAAGCTCTTTTACATATTCCCCCCTGTATCCGTCTTGCCAAAAGGTTTCCTCTAAACTTTCAAAAAATTCAATATCTTTTTCTTTACAACTTTCAAGATATCTGTAAAGAATGGAAACACCTAGAAGGTATACCTGTCTTCCCGCATCGTTTATGTAATACTCTTTCACCACGTCGTAATTAAAGAACTTAAATAATCTGGCAAGGGTATCCCCGACGACAGCTCCCCTTCCGTGTCCTAGATGAAGAGGCCCCGTAGGATTTGCACTAACGTATTCTATTTGAACCTTTAGACCGTTTCCGAGGTTTTCTCTAAAGTAGTCGTCTTTCTCTAAAAGGAGCTTTTTAAATTCTTTTTTTATAAAATCCTCCGAAAACCTAAAGTTTATAAAACCCTTAACAGCTTCAACACTTTTAAAGGCTTCATCTTTGGATAACCTTTGTGAGAGCTCCTCGGCAATCTTTACAGGAGGTTTCCTTAAGTCTTTTGCCAATAGAAATGCTACGTTAGTAGCAATATCTCCGTGTAATTCTTCCTTCGGTTTTTCAACCTTAAAAGTTTTATTCTCTATTCCGTACAACTCCTTAAGAGCATTTTCAATTTTCTCTTTAACGAATTCTTTCATAGGAATTTTATTTTATCCGTGAAGTTTTTCCCCGAAAGGGGCCAAAGTCTTTAATATCTCTATTTTAGGTTTCTACTCTACAGGAAATAAATCTAAATTCACTATCCCGGAGTTTGCCATCTCATACAACGCCCTCGTAAAGGC
>DQVZ01000132.1 GCA_015661465.1 Aquifex aeolicus | reverse complement strand
TGGGAAAAGCTCAGGAAGAAGCATACGAAGGTAGAAAAGGTTTTTGGGAGTTTTTCAAGAAAGGTAAACAATGAGATTTCCGTATTTATCAACCTCTGCGTATGTTCCGGGAGGGATAATAGTAGTAGAAGAATACTCCACTACTATTGTCGGGAAATCTATTACATTACCCCAGAAGAGTTTTGTCCTATCTATTACTCTGAAAGATAGGAGTTCACCGTTTAAAACCACATTACTCTCGCCGAGAATAGCGTCCGCAGGGAGCTTTTTCCTTTTTTCTTCAAAGGATTTTAAAGGGGGTTTATCTTTGAGTGCTATCGCCTTCACTCTTAAGTTTACTACTTCTATTTCCCTACCTCTGTGAGCGTAGCCGTATAGTTTCTCATGTTCCCTTTCAAAGGTTTCCTTAAAATTCTCAGTAAATGGAACTATTATTTCATAGGATTGCCCTTTATACCTTATATCCGCGTACCTTTCCAGAATAACCTTATCTGGAGGAAAACCCTCTTCCTCCATTTCTTTCAGGAGTTTTCCCTCTATGACTTTAAATATTTCCTCCAAGGTTTCAAGATGGGCTTCTTCTTCTTTTAACATAACGGTAGTTGAGAAGTCCTTTACTACATCTGCCAATAGCATTCCGACAGCAGATAACAAGCCAGGATTTTGAGGAATAATCACAGTAGGAATTTTGAGCTCTTTGGCGAGGAAGACCGCATGCAGTCCTCCTGCACCTCCGAAGGAAAATAAGGCAAACTCTTCGGGATTATACCCTCTTTCCACGGAAATTTTTCTTATAGCCCTTTCCATATTTGAGTTTGCAATTCTAATTATACCTTCTGCCAATTCTGTAGGAGAAAGACCCAGCTGAGAGGACATCTTCTTAAAAGGAGTTTCAAGAAGCTCAGGGTATAACTTCATATTACCTCCGAGGAAATACTGAGGTATTATTCTCCCGAGATACAGATTTGCATCCGTAACAGTTATATTTTCTCCCCCTCTTCCGTAGCAAATTGGTCCCGGTTCAGCTCCTGCGCTCTCTGGACCTACTCTCAGGGCTCCTCCTTCATCTATTTTTGCAATGGAACCTCCGCCTGCTCCTACAGTGTGTATATCTATCATGGGAACTTTTACAGGAAGTCCTGAAATACTCGACTCCGTAGTAATTTTAGGTTTACCGCTGATTAATGAAACATCCGTTGAAGTTCCTCCCATATCAAAAGTAATAAGATTTTCAAAACCGGCAAGTTTTCCAACAGCAATAGCTCCTATTACACCCCCAGCCGGTCCCGAAAGAATCGTTCTCACAGCTTCACGGGAAGCGGTTTCTACGGAAATTATTCCTCCGTTAGACTGCATAACCCTTAGAGTATCTCCTTCTTTTATATTCTCTTTTAGATGAAAGAGATATTTACTCATTTTCGGGGAAACGTATGCGTTTATTACCGTGGTGGACATTCGCTCATACTCCCTGAACTCGGGCAGAATTTCCGAAGAGAGGGATACAAATACGTTTAATTTTTTCCTCAAGATTTCTCCCACCACTTTCTCATGTTCAGGGTTTATATAAGAATGGAGAAAACATACAGCTACAGATTCAATACCAATGTTCTTGAAAATTGAAATCAAATTTTCTACTTCCTCCGTATTCAAATTCTTAATAACTTCACCTTTTGCATTTATTCTGCAATCTAATCCAAAACGGAGCTGTCGGGAAACCAAAGGTTCCGGTTTTTTATAATGAAGGTCGTAAAGGTTTTCTCTATTCTGCCTACCTATTTCCAATATATCTTCAAAACCTTTGTTTGTTATCAGAGCAGTTTTTGCACCTTTTCTTTCCAAAAGAGCGTTGGTAGCAACAGTGGAGCCGTGTACTATATCAAGCTTTTTTCTCTCCCTTATAATATCTAAGCCTTTTAGAACAGCCTTCGCGGGATTGTCAGGAGTAGAAGGAATCTTTAATACCTTCCATTCTCGACCATCCCAATAAACGAAGTCGGTAAATGTTCCACCGGTATCAACGCCTACGTATATCTTTTCCATATCAATAAACAGTTTAAATATTTAAATAGTAGGAAAGTTTTGGTGTTATTTTTATCAATGAAAAACCATTCACCGAAACTATAATTAGATTTTAGACATGTGTTTGGCGATTCCCTCTAAAATAGTCGAAGTTTATGAAGACGGTACAGCACTGGTGGATACTTTAGGAGTAAAGAGAAAAATCTCCCTTGAGCTTATGCCTGAACCCGTAAACGTAGGAGATTACGTTCTGATACACGTAGGATTTGCCATACAGAAACTCGATGAAGAGGAAGCGTTAAAGAGCCTTGAACTTTTTGAAGAAATAATAGAAGAAATGGAAAAGGGAGGAGAGTTCTATGAGGGAAACTGAGTCTTTTGTTTTTGAAGCTTTTAGGGAAAAGAATAGAGTAAGGAAGATTACGGATAAAATTAAGAGTCTTGCTGAAAAGATAGGTAGGACGGTAAACATTATGGAGTTTTGCGGAGGGCATACCCACGCCATAATGAAATACGGTATAGACCAACTTCTCGAAGGCATTGTGAGATTCATTCACGGACCTGGTTGCCCCGTATGTGTTATGCCTATGCAGAGAATAGACTTTGCCATAGAACTTGCTAAAAGGGATGATGTAATTCTCTGTTCATACGGAGACCTTTTGAGAGTACCGGGTTCTAGGAGAAAGAGTTTACTCGACATTCGTGCAGAAGGTGCGGATGTAAGAATGGTTTACTCTTGTCTGGATACGCTTAAGATAGCAAAGGAAAATCCTGACAGGAAAGTTGTATTTTTTGCCATAGGTTTCGAGACCACTACTCCCCAGACCGCCGTTCTGATAAAAAAAGCAAAAGAACAGGGTTTGAAAAATCTTTTCGTAGTTTCAAACCACGTTATTACTCCGGCTGCAATTCAACATATACTCAACGCTCCCGAAATAAGGGACATAGGGAAAGTGGAAATAGACGCTTTTATAGGTCCCGGTCATGTCAGTGTAATTATCGGAACGAAACCTTACCACTACTTTGCTGAAGAGTTTCAAAAACCTGTGGTTATTTCCGGATTTGAACCATTAGATGTTCTTAAAGCAGTATATTTAATTCTCAAACAAATAAAAGAAAACAGAGCTGAGGTGGAAAATGAATACACCAGATTCGTAACTTACAACGGTAACGAAAAAGCCCAAAAATTAGTTGCAGATGTTTTTGAACTAAGAAAAACCTTTGAATGGAGAGGTTTAGGTATAATCCCATATTCTTCCTTAAAGATAAAGAAGGATTACGAAGAATACGATGCGGAAAAGGTTTTTGATGTAAAACTACCTCAGCCTAAAGAACATCCGGCATGTATATGCGGGAAGGTTATAAGAGGTGTAGCAAAACCTGTTGACTGTAAGCTTTTCGGAACTGTATGTACTCCCTCGAATCCTTTGGGTTCCTGTATGGTTTCCTCCGAAGGTGCTTGTGCAGCTTACTATAAATACAGGAGAGGATTGGTTTTAGTATAGTTTCTCATTTTCGTCTTTCTTTAGAACTTTATATATTGCGGAAAAGTCTAAATCTCCCAAACCCATTTTTTTGGCAAGTCCGTAAGTTTCCTTTACGGCTGCAGTTGTGAAAGAAAACAGTCCCAAATTCTTTATTAAATCCTGAGCGTAATGCAAATCTTTATATATAAGATTTACGGAGAAATGGGTTGAAAAGTCCTCTTTAAGTAATTTTTTTCTTTTAACATCGAGTATGTAAGATTTTCCCGCTCCGTCATTCAGAATATTTATAATGGTTTCCTTGTCAAAACCAGCTTTTTCAGCTATGGCTATGGCCTCAGCGAGAATATCCATTATACCTCCCAGAACTATGTTGTTTATGAGCTTTGCCTTGCTTCCTTTTCCTGCTTCACCAACGTAATAAATAGCTTTACAGAACTTTTCAAAAAGAACTCTGTTTTCCTCAAACTTTTCCTTATCTCCTCCAACTACAACGGTAAGTTCTCCCTTCAGGGCGGGAATTACGCTTCCGAGAACCGGAGCATCGAGGTAATAAGCACCCATTTTCTTCAATTCCCTGTAGGCTACTTCGGCATAGGTGTAATGGTTGGTAGTCATATCTATTACAGTTTTTCCTTTAATATCTCCGTCAGTAAGTCCTTTTTTTCCGAATATAACTTCCTCGGAAGCCTGGGAATCAAATACTATTACAAAAACTCTATCAACTTTATTTATTAAGCTCGCAGGGCTATCCGCTACTTTGGCTCCTGTTTCTCTTGAAAACTCTTCAGCCTTGGAAAGAGTTCTATTCCATACAATTAACTCAATTCCTTGTTCTATTAACCTTTTAGCTATAGCTCTTCCCAAATGACCAAGCCCTATAAAGCCAACTTTCATAAAACTTTATTTTAC
>DQVZ01000183.1 GCA_015661465.1 Aquifex aeolicus | reverse complement strand
TTGCGAAGAAATCATCTAAATGTCTTGGATTCAAGTGACTGATAATTTTCTTCACCATCTCTTCACTCCTCTATTATTTTTTAACCGAAATTTTTACGCTTTCCTGACAAGAAATTTTCCCAATTATAGCTGCCACATATGATTTTGTCAATATCCTTGATTCAGGATACTATTTGTACTCTGAAACCCTGAAAAAGTTTTCTGTTTATCTTTTTTCTTTGAGTAAACTCCGCAACATTCCAGTTATCGAGAATAAGGTATACTCCTTGCTTTACAATTTGGTTTCTTACCGTAATTACTACTTCCCTGAAATCGCCTCCGGTAAGCTTTTCTATCTCATCATCACCGAGTTCCTTCCCGATAATGTTTTTGATTACTTTCCTGACATAATCCTTTTCAAGATACACTTTCTTTGTGTCCGATACCGCAAGATAATCTTCTCTGAGATTAATTTCCCTTCCCACAAATTCTCTGAACTGTGAAAGTTTAAATCTAATTTCCCCATTCTGTTTAGATATAACTTTTTCTTCTTCTTCCTTTCTCGCAAGGTGATCCGCTTTTTTCACATACACGAGCAGAGAATCTTCCGATTTTTCATGATGTTTAAAGGCAAGCTCGATTATTTTATCGGATATACCCAGTTTTTTTAAAATCTCCTTGGTCAATCTGATATGGTCTGAAGTTGTATACTTTTCCGAATCCGCAACCGCTTTGCCGAAATCATGAGCAAGAGCAGCGATGAAAACCCTTTCTTTTTCTTCTTGTGAAAGCTCAGAGTCCTTTACAAGAGTATAAGCCTTTCTTGCTACTCTAAGAGAATGGTCAAGAAGACTTACCGCCCGCAGAGGACTTTTTCCTTTTACAACACTTGACTTCAGTTTCACACCGTCTATGAACTTTAAACATTTTTCAAAGTCTTCCCTGTAAATCTTTACAAATGTTTTAAACTCTTCGTAGAAGTATTTGACCTCCGCATCGGAAAAAACAGGCTTATGTGGGAAAGTGTAATTCTTTGAAAGCTCTCTTATGTCCACTTCTACACTTCCGTCTGTATGAATGTTTTCCTCCCAGATAATCTTTAGTGAAGGTTTATCCTTTAAAAAAGGTGAGTAAAAAATGTAAGCAGTTCCGTCACAGAAAGCTATACCTGAACCTGGTTCAAAAGTCTGGAAAACAAAAGGCTCTAAAACGGGAAATTTTGTATAGGTTATGGATACGTGATTTTTATGTATAATTGCTCTTGGTTTCAAAACCTCGGGACAAAATCTTGCAGCGTATTCCGAATCTTCGGGAGAATTAAGCTTCATAAAAATTCTGGTATCACAGGAGTTTATAATATCCGAAACTATTTCTCTCCCTTTTTCCTTGAAAGAAGCCATAAAACCATGAGGAGATTGTGTAGCAAGGGTTACACTTACGTTCCTCTCCCTTACAAGTCTTATAGCTTTATTTACTTCGTAAAAGCCTATTTCCGTTACCTCATCTACATTTAAACGAAGTTGAGGCTGAATTTTGCGAAGTTTAGAACTCTGCCGGCCTGTGTAAACCAGGAGCCATGCAAAAAGAAGCCTTGCAACGTCATAAGCTACTTGCTTCATAGCTTCGGAGTTAAGAAATGCATAAAACCTGAGAACACCGCTTTCCAACCTTTCCTCTATCACGTTCTCGGAAACCTCAACGTTAAATATCCTTCCGGGAACTCCCGTAATAAGTCTGGTAAGGTATGTTCTCAGGGATGCATTTACCCGCGGAAAGAATTGCGGGTCATAGGTCGCGATTTTGTCAAGGGCATTTAAAGCTTCATCCCTGTATTCATTTACCGAACCTACATCCGCAAGAACTTTGTTCCTTAACTCTTCTAGTTTCTCAACCTTTATATAGTCATATATATCCGAAAGGGTTATATTTTGCTTTCCTCTTGCCTTGAGTCCCAAGGCTACTGCGAGTGTTATTTCGTAGGATATATCTCTCCAGAAGGCTTCTTTAGAAGGAGGAACACCGCTTGAAATCACATCCGCTATTTGGTGTGGAGTAAGCCCCTGAAGTGGGTTAAATTTCACACTTACTTCCGGATAAGGAAGTGCCAGGATTACGGGACCCTCTTCCTTAGATTTCAGTATTCCCTTTTCCATACATGCACCTAAAAAGGCTTCTATCCAACTTTTCGAGCCCTTCGGGTCTATGCAAAAAACCTGAAGTCCGAGAAGTATTTCTTCGTAAGTTTTCCTCGTCAAAAATTCTGTTTTTCCAGAACCGCTTGCACCAAAAATCACAAGATGTCTCCCTTCACCGTCTCCCATGTTTGCAAATATCCTGCCTTCTTCTTTAGAAAGCATGTCTTCACCGTATCCCAGGTAAAGATACTTGTCGTTCGAAAAAATTTTCTTCTTCCTAAACAATTTAAACAATCCTGACATGATAATATATTTTATATTATGGACATAAAAGAGAAGGTAAGAAATCTGTATCTCAAAGGAGCGTCTCTTTACGAGATTGAGAAAAGAACAGGGCTTTCTTCGGGTGAGCTTGTAAAAGTAATTCTCAATTTTCTTCGGGAAGAGAAAATTCCGAAGAGGTTTACGTATGAAGACTTTTTCATTTACCTGTGGGAAAAAGGTATAAGGGATAAGGAAACACTAAAGAGTATTCTGGGTATAAGTGAAAGTCAATACTGGAGCGTAAGGTACAGGGTAAGAAAACTTAGGAATTACGAACTACACAGGGAAACTAAAGAGGAAAGGTTCTTCAACCTTTTGAGGGAAAACAGGTCTCTGAAAGAAATCAAGGAAATTCTCGGTTTTTCCGATGACGCTTTTGCTCAGTTCATAAAAAGACTAAAGGCAAAAGGATACAGAGTAAGGAGAATTTCGAAACCTCAATACGTTCTTGAATTCGAAGGAAAGGTGTTTGTTTCCGATCTGCCTCCTTTGAAAAAATGTTCAGAGTAGTATCCATACCAGAAAGGGAAAGGCTACTTTTGATAAAAAGAAACAGGGTTGTAAAGGTTCTTACACCGTACAATGTTCATGAAATTAAAAGGTTTATAAAAACCTTAGGAGAACTGGAAAATCCAGAAGAATTAAAGAAAGTTCTTGAAAACTGGATACAAATTGAAGTTCAAAAGGGATACGTATTTATAAGATATCCGTATAAGGAAGAATTTGTAAGATTCATAAAAAGTAAAGGGGCTTTATGGGACAAGGAAGTTAAACGATGGAAAATACCGAAAGAACTCCTTGATGAAGAGCTTTTTAAATTCCTAAAGGAAAAAGTAGGAAGGTGGAACAGTGAAAGTATCAAGCACCTTGAAAGGGTATTTGAAGAAAACAGGAAACTCAGAGAAATTTCCGAAAAAGTGAGCGAGGAAGAAATAAAAATTCCTCTGCCTGAAGGACTTTCCCTTTTTCCCTATCAAAAGGTAGGAGTAAGGTTTCTGCTTGAGAAGAACGGAATAGCCCTTATAGGGGATGAAATGGGTCTTGGAAAAACAGTTATGACGATAGCTTACTTAAATACTCAGAGAAAAGAAGATGTTTTCCCGGCTATCGTTATATGTCCCGCGTCCGTAAAAGCAAAATGGGTAAAAGAGTTTCAAAAGTGGAGTGTTCATGACTTACGTATTTTCCAGTGCAACGGAAAAAAACCCGTTATCTTTGACGCGGATGTATACGTAATCAATTACGACATACTCCCCAACTGGGTGGAATTTTTGAAGGAAAAGGAACCGAAGACGGTTGTTCTCGATGAAGCTCATTACGTAAAAAATCCTAGAGCAAAAAGAACTAAAGCAGTCTACAAACTCAAAAGTGTCGGAAATAGAATAGCCCTTACGGGGACTCCTATAGTAAATGACATAGAGGAGCTTTTTACAATACTTCACTTTCTTCGTCCTGATATCTTCAGGAAGAAAAGCTATTTCCTCTTTAAATATCAAGGTAGAGAAAAGGTATTGCAAGACTTCCTCAGAAGAACCGTAATGATAAGAAGGCTGAAAAAAGATGTAATGAAGGAACTTCCACCTAAGGTAAGAAGCTTTGAGTACCTTGAAGTGGATGCGGAACCCCTAAAACGGATAGAAGAGGAAATAGTACAAAGGCTAAAAGAAACCGAAGGGTGGGGATTCAATCTTGCACAGGAAGTTTTAAATCTTTTTGATAAACACAGGGAAGTTGCGGGAAAATTAAAAATTCCTTTTGTTGCGGAGAGAATACATGAGGTCTTATCGGAAGGTTCAAAAGTAGTTGTATTTGCACATCACAAACGGGTAATAGGTGAACTCGAGTTTCTTTTAAAAGGTAGAAACTTCAATGTTTTGAAGATTACCGGAGAAACACCGAGGGAAGAAAGGCAAAGGATTATAGATTACTTTCACCAGAAAGGAGAAGTTCTTATAGCATCCATAGGGGCGCTTTCCGAAGGAGTGGATATTACTTGTTCGAGTTATGTATTTTTCCTTCAGATTGACTGGACTCCTGCCAAGAATCTTCAGGCTGAGGACAGGCTTCACCGTATAGGACAACAAAACACGGTTTTTTCCTACTGGTTCGTCGCCAAAGACACGCTGGATGAACATATAGTTCACAAAGTTTTTCAGAAAGTGAAGCTCATAGAAAAAACTCTCGGTATGTCAGAAGGACCTGAGAACTTTGATAAAGGAAGACATTGGAGTGAACTGATAAAAGAAATCTCAGAAGAGCTTTTTTTCTCGTAAAAGGAGGAAGGAAAGATGAAAGTGGGCAGCGTAATTGAAATTATAACTCATTACGTTTCAAAAATAGATACACTTGTCTTTGAAGATTTTTTAGAAATCGCAAAAATATACTTAAAGCAGCTTGGAATTGTAAGCGTTCCGTTTCTTTTAAGAGAAAAAGACGGAAAGGTGAAGAAAAAACCCCTTGGGAATTGGGGAGTGTT
>DQVZ01000305.1 GCA_015661465.1 Aquifex aeolicus | reverse complement strand
ATTCTATTTACCTTTGCCACCGTTAGAGCTTTTTCTTCAAGAATTCTTTGGAGTTCTTTTATATAGGCTTCAGCGATTTTCTTTGCTAATTCGGGATCTTTATACTCTACCTTGATACTTATAGTACCGGTTTTCCTATCCTGGGAAATATTCACCATGTCTTCTAATAACTCGTTTGCTACAAATTCAGGCCTTCTTCCTTCGGGAATCTCTTTTAACAAAACAGGTATAAGGTTTAAGTTTTCTATGACCCTATCCCTGATGGTTTTGCTTTTTAATATAGCTAAAATTTTAGAGGATATATCTTCACCACCCGTGGGTATACCTAAAAATTGACTTGCTAATTGAGATAAATCGCTTGTGGGATTAGAAGATACAGGTATTATGGTTGTTTCTGCCCTGTAAATGGGAGTCATTATAAATCCTAAAATACCGGTGAATATAGTGAGTATTAAAAAAGTGCTGAGTATAATTTTCCATCTTTTCTTTAACCTTAACCATAACTCGTATAAATCTATCTCATCTTCCTCTATTAGTATTTCCTCTCTTTTATCTTTTTCCATCAAAACCTCCAGCTTATACTTGTTCCGACAGTTATAAATGTTTTGTTTTCATTAATTATATTAAACTGTACCGGGGAAGGGTTCGAATCATAATTTTTTGTGAAATCAAACCTGAGTAAACCTTCCAGTATTAAGTTCTTGTATCTTTTTTCTCCTGCCAAGCTCACATAATATCTTTCCATAAATTTTTCACTTTCAAAAGCAGGCTGCTTATAGTATCCCAATTTATACTCTATAGAGAGTTTATCCTTTAAGAACCTGCGATGTTTAAACATAAAATGTTTTAAATTTCTACCGTAAGGGTGTCCCAAGGACATTCCTTTATAGGTATAGCCCTCCACGTTGTATAAATGATGAATATAATGGTCCCGAGATGTACGGGTATATTCAAAGCGAATTATATCCTTTTTGGTTCTAACTAATATTCCGGCCACCGTTCCCCTATCTAAAAATTGGAAACCAAAAGGAGGTTTAAATTCGCCCTTATCTTCCTTTTGCCACCATGCGGTTATATCAGTCCCAGAGTCCTGATAGTAAACCTTAAAGGTTTCTACGGATTTAAACCATTTATTTAGAGGTAGATACAAGGATACATCAATGGCACCGTAACCGTCACTATCATACTTACTGTATGGTATGTTTTCTTCTGTCCCTATTATGAGCTTAGGGTATTCGGTTAATTTATACCCGGGTCTTCCTTCTCCTCCGTATAAAGCCGTCCTCGTTGCCCCAATTTCTATAAAGTACCAAGGCTTCCATACAACTCTTAAAGCCAAAATATTCGGGTTATCCCTATCTAGCCTTTCTTCATTGAGCCAGCCCCTCAGAAATACAAACTCCCAGTCTCCAAAGAATTTTAAAGGTTCTTCCGTTTGAAACTTTATCATAGGAAAAGGCTCTGCGTTGGAAGATAGCAATAGGGCATATTCGCCTGGGCCAAGGTGTACTGTATCTTTTCCAACTTCGAAGGAAAATTTCCATACTCTAATCTTCCAATATAATTTGTGAATCTGAGCTTTTGAGGTTTGTTTATTGTTCAGAAATCTTAATTGGTAGTAAATCACGCTTCTGTTGCCGAAGGAGATGTACCCATCCAGAAACGTATAAAAGTTTAAGCCTTCTCTGAGCAAAGTACCGCTTGAGTTTTCTAGAGTAAAGTATTCCTCAGAAGTGAAAAGAAACTTAAAAGTTATAGAATTTAAGGGCTTTATGAAAAATCCGGGATTGGATAAAGCGTTTAAATATTCCTTTACCCATTCAGATTTATCTGTAATTAAAAAGGCTTTCTTATAATTGTAAGGCCTTATCGATGTTATAAAGTATTTTGCATTTATTGAAGATTCAAATACATCGTAAACAAATCTATCCTCGGAATTAACATTTAGCAGCGGATGGGAAAAGGAATAATTTAGTAAAAATACATTAATACATCCGAATATGGCTATTTTTATAGCTTTACTATTAAATTTTTCCATTAATTACAACCTCTTTGCCAACACCGCAGTGGATATTGCTTGGAAAATAATCTGTACAACATCCCTTATAAGAGGTCTCCATAGAACAGGTATTTTAAGCTTTGTCGGAACTACAATAGTGTCCCCTTCCTCCAGAGGCATATCCATAAAGTCTCTACCGAAGTAGAGTTTTCCATTATTCCATTCAAAGGATAGCAGTTCGTTGTAGTTTCTCCTCGATATTACTCTTCCGTTTGCTTTTATGACGTATATGTTCTCTAAATCGGCGTTGGGAGTTGTACCTCCCACAAGTTCAAGGTAATAGGATAAGGGTTTACCTTCTATATATGGAAGAGATATTTGATTGTATACTTCTCCTAAGACCAATATGTAATTGGGACGAGGTGGAATATATATATAATCCCCATCTTCCAGCAGTATATTACTTGGGCTATTTCTTAGGTCCTCTAACCTTTCAGGAATATCTAAAGCTATTCTACCCAATCCTATTTTAGCTTTTTCTTTAATTATTCTTAATAGTTCTCTTTGTTTATTCAACGTAAGTTGTATAATCATTCTCTCTTCACTTGTACCGCCTACGGTACCAAGCCCTTCATCAGCTTTAAGTAGCCCCTCTTCCAAGGCTGTTATGGCTATCTTTAAATGCTGCTCTTGCAATTCTTTGGCACTCTCCCTTATAAATATCAAACCTCTTGGATAGGCATTCTCCGTGAATCCTCCGGCTTTCATTATAATGTCGTAAAGACGCATTCCCTTTTCTAATCTGTAAATTCCCGGCTTTCTAACTTCGCCCAAGATTGTTACAACCTTATCTTTCTCAGTAGGTTCTGTTCTCTTAATAAGAATTTTTGTTCCCGGAAGAAGGGTTATATTATTCTTTCCTTTTATAAATAAGTCGTATAAGTAAATAACTTCTACTTTT
>DQVZ01000126.1 GCA_015661465.1 Aquifex aeolicus | reverse complement strand
GGATAGTGAATTTAGATTTATTTCCTGTAGAGTAGAAACCTAAAATAGAGATTTATGAAAGTAATCATCCTCAGCGGTGGAAAAGGTACAAGACTTTGGCCCCTTTCGAGGGAAAACTTTCCCAAACAGTTTATAAGACTTTTCTCGAAAAACTCCCTCTTCCAGGAAGCGGTGAAAAGGGCTTTGAAGCTTACAAGCGAAGATGAAATATTCGTAATCACGGGGGAAAAATATGAATGGCTGATAAGGGGTGAACTCGAAGAAATAGGAGCTGAGAATGTTCAGGTAATCGTTGAACCTGTGGGGAGAAATACGGCACCGGCTATAGCTTTGGGTATAAAAAAACTTCTATCTCTAGAAACACCTCCTTCTGAAACGATTCTAGTTCTTCCATCGGACCACTTGATTAAAGAAACGGACAAATTCATTGAAGCTGTGAAAAAGGGGGAAAAAGTAGCGAAAGAAGGGTACATAGTTCTCTTCGGTGAAAAACCTTCATATCCGGAGACTGGATACGGGTATATAAAAATTGCAGACAGCATTATCGAAAGTGTATACAACGTTGAAAAATTTGAAGAAAAACCTAACTACGAAAAAGCCGAAGAATACGTATCCGACGGGAAACATTTGTGGAACTGCGGGATTTTTTTATTTACTTTAGAAAGAATTGTTAAAGACTATACTCGCCTCATGCCAGAAATAAGGCTAAATCTAAAGTATCAAGATTTTAAAGAGGCTTTTGAGGAGTTTCCAAATATATCCTTTGATTATGGAATCCTCGAAAAAACGGAAAAGCTTGCAGTAGTGAAGATGGAAGCGGGGTGGAGTGATGTAGGTTCATGGAAAGCCGTATACGATAACATGACAAAGGATATTAACGGAAACACAATAGTGGGGGATGTTGAGATTTTAGAGACTCGCAAATCCCTTCTCCTTTCTCAAGGTAAAAATCTAATTGCATGTGTAGGATTAGAAGACTTTGTAATAATTGGAACTGAAGATGCAACGCTAATTATCAGGAAAGAAGATTCCCAAAAGGTGAGGGAAATAGTAAAGGATTTAGAAAGGAAAGGAGATGAAAGGGCTATAGAGCATATTACAATGTTTACTCCCTTCGGGAGTATAACCAAGCTTGAGAACGGGGAAAGATACAAGATAAGGAAGATAGTTGTAAAGAAAGGGAAGGAAATTCCTCTCAGGATGCATCACCACAGAACAGTTCACTTTATAATTCTTAAGGGAACTGCCGAGGTGAAGGTGGGAGATAGGCGGAAGTATTACCACGAAAACGAAAGTTTCTTTATACCTAAATCCGTGCCTTATAAAATAATTAACGTAGGAAAAATACCTCTTGAAATGATAGAGGTTCAGAGTGGAGAGTATTTAGGAGAGGACGATGTTGAAACACTTGAATGAAAAGTTCATCTACGGAATGGCTGAGTACTTTTTTGAGTTTGAGAAGAGAAAAGATTACTACAAATTGGCAAATAATCTGCTTGGTTCTTACGAAAAAGGGAAGAAGTTCAACAGGAGTTTGCTCAAAAGGGTAAAGGAGAATTTAAATTTATGGATAGATAATCCTAACCAAATACAGGTATACGCGAGACTTTTAAACGAAATAGAAAAAAACGGTGTTGAGAGTTTCGGACAGGCCCTTGCCATTATACCCTTAATAAACAACTATAGGGAAATATGGAAAAAACTCGAAAGTGCTGAAAACAAAATAGAAAAGTTAAAAGAATATATTGGGAAACTATCCGATTGTGAGCTGTGTACAAGGGGATTAGAGGGAGAAGAATTTTGGACCTGTCTTCTCGAAAATGTTGACTTTTTTACAGCTACACAGATAGCTAATTTCTTTTTTAACGAGGAGTTTTTACCTCTAAATGAGGAGATAGCGGAAGTATTAGGAATATCTCCCGAGAACTATTTTGAAGTTATAAAAAAACTCAAAGGGGCAAATCTCAGAAATGTTTACGCCGGTCTTTACGTCCTTATTCAGAGAGATAGTATAAAAATCAATAATGTTAAGAGGCTTTTAGGAATTAGTAGAGAAAGAGAGCTTTTAAAAGAAGTTTCTAAAGCGTGGAACTCAGGAGATTTTTTCTCGGCTCACGAAATCCTCGAAGAAATATGGGGTCTTTTCAAAAACGAAGAAGTAAGGAAGTGTTATAGGGGACTTATAAGGGCTGCTATAGCTTTACATAGGTTAAAGGAAGGAAATGAGAAATCTGCTGTGAATGTAATCAAGCAGGCTTTGATGGATATGGTAAATTGTCCCGATAATTTCAGGGGTATAAACTTAGGCGAAATTAGGGTATACCTTGAAGAAGTGTTGGGAACGAAGGAGCTTGGCAATCCTCCGGAGTTTAAATATAATATTAAATCTGGAGAGGCGGCGTAGCTCAGCTGGTTAGAGCGGGGATCTCATAAGTCCCAGGTCGGAGGTTCGAGTCCTCCCGCCGCCACCATAAAATCCTTAGTAAAATCTTATTCATGTTCGGTCTTATCCAAAAACATAAGCGTCTTGGAATAGTTCTCATAGCTTTGGCTTCATTCTCTTTCCTCTTTTGGATGTTCTCAGTTTCCGATATAAAACAGATGCTCACCGGAAGTTCCTGCGTAGCTACAGTCAAAGATGAGTGTATAACAATAAGGGAATACAGGTTTGAACTTCTAAAGTATGCTGACCTTTTGGAAAATAACAATTTCCGTCCTGTAGTTAAAAGGTTTGCTCTCAATTCTTTGATAACCCGTGAAGTACTTTACCAAAAGGCTAAAGAGTTAGGCTGGTTCGTCTCGGATGAAGAAATTATAGAGAGTATAAAGAATAATGAGCTTTTCAAAGAAGATGGTAAATTTTCTTTGAAAAAATATAAGGAAGTTTTGAATCGCTTTAACTTAACTTCCGAAGAATACGAGGAAATATTGAGAAAAAGCCTTATGGCACTTAAGATAATGAATTTTATCAATTACGGAGTTTATGTCCTTCCCGACGAGCTTGAAATACAAAAGGCTTTCAGAACAGTATATTTTGATGGAAAACTTTATTTGATAAGACCGAAAGATGTAAAGGTGGACTACGAACCTACCGAGCAAGAGATAAAAAAGTATTACGAAGAGAATAAAGAGAAATTTAAGGAAAAGGAAAAGAGGGTAGTGTACGTTTGGATTCTTGAAGATAAAGAGGTTGTACAAGATTATTACAAACTTTTAAAAGAGAGAAAAATACCCGAAGGTTATAAAGAGCTCAGCGAGGTAAGTCTGCCCCGAAGGGTAAAGGAGGTTGCAGATAAACTTAATGAAAATAATAGATTAAAGCTCATCAAAGAAAAGAATACTTATTACATACTCTTCTTTAAGGAACGGCAAAAACCTAAGCTAAAACCCTTGGATGAGGTAAGAGAGGAGATAAAGGGTATCCTTATCACACGTGAAAGGGAGAAAAGCCTTGAAAAATATTCAAAGGAAGTTAAGGAAAAGCTGATAAGAGGAGAAAAAGTGGATATAAAACCGTTAAAGTTTGATAAGGCTTCCCTTGACGAAATAAATAAAATTCTACGAATAGAGCAAAAGGATATACTCGAGCTCATCTTTGGAAAAGAAAAGGTTTTTGGACCTTTTGTTGCCCTTAACGGCTACGGTATTTTGGTAATTGACAAAAGAGGTTTTGAAGAGCCGGATAAGAATAAGATTTATGAAATAGAGAAAGAAATAAAGGAAACGAAGTTTCAAGATATTATAGGATTTTATGTAGATTCACTGATAAAGGAGTATAAAGTAAAAGTAAACGAAGAACTTTTGAACCGCCTTTAATATTTTCTTTCTTCAGGTTTGTACTTGGTTATCTTTACGGGTATGTATTCCAGTTTTATATTTCCCTTTTGGTCATAATAAACTAAAGAGTGTTTAAGAAAGTTCTTATCATCCCTTTGGGGATAATCTTCACGGGAATGTCCACCTCTGGATTCCCTTCTATGAAGGGCAGAATAGGCTACTACTCTTGCAATTTCCAGCATGTTTCTGAGTTCTAAAACTTCAATTAGGTTTGTATTGAACACTTTTGATTTGTCTATCACAGGTATGTTTTTCCATCTCTCAAGAAGTTCCGTAAGTTCTTCATAGGCTTCCTTTAAGGATTTCTCATCTCTGAATATTCCCACCTTAGCCCATGTAACTTCTCCCATTTGTGCCCTTATCTCTGCGAGATTTTCCTTTCCTTCTCTTTTGAGAAGATTTTCTATAAACTCTTCCGATTTCTTTCCTTCAATCTCCTTAGCCGAAACAAAATCCGTTTCTTTTACAAATTCCCTTACCGCTATACCGCAATACTTACCAAAGACAATGAGTTCCGTTAAAGAGTTTCCGCCCAATCTATTGGCTCCGTGAACCGAAACACAGGCACACTCCCCTACAGCGTATAGTCCCTTAAGGGTAGTTTCCAACGTTTTGTAATTGGTTATGTGAATTCCACCCATACAGTAGTGAGCGGAAGGTCTTATAGGGACTAAATCCTTTACCGGGTCTACCCCTTCAAAGTCAATTGCCAGCTGCCTTACTTGAGGTAATCTCTCCTTTATCTTCTCTTCACCTAAGTGTCTCAAATCCAAGTAGACGTAACCTCTTGCTCCTGTTCCTACTCCTCTGCCTTCCCTTATTTCGGTTTCTATTGCCCTCGAAACTATATCTCTCGGAGCGAGTTCCATTTTATCGGGAGCGTATCGTTTCATAAATCTTTCTCCTTCTCTGTTAAGTAGATATCCTCCTTCACCTCTACAGGCTTCCGAAAGCAGAATTCCCGTTTTTGCCAACCCGGTCGGATGGAATTGTATGAATTCCATGTCCTTTAGAGGAACTCCTGCCCTTAAGGCTACCGCTTGACCATCTCCTGTATTTCCTATAGCATTAGTACTTCTGAACCAGTAAATCCTCGCGAATCCGCCCGTAGCAAGAATTACAGCTTTTGCTCTCAAAAATAAAACCTCACCATTCCTGATATCGTAAACGGTAACTCCTTTAACTCTTTCACCGTCGTGGATTAAATCCAAAAGGAAGTATTCATTGAAAAAGGTTATATTATCCCTTGCGATAGCCTGTTCAAATAGAGTATGTAGTAAAACATGTCCCGTTTTATCGGCTGCGAAAACGGTTCTGGGGAAAGATGCACCACCGAAGGGTCTCTGGGCTATTCTTCCATCCGGAAGCCTTGAAAATGGAACACCCCATCTATCCAGTTCGTAAATTATTTCGGGAGCTTTTTCGGTCATAAAAAAGACAGCATCCTGGTCTGCGAGAAAGTCCGAGCCTTTTATAGTGTCGTAGGCGTGAACTTCAGGATTATCGTCCGGGATGACATTTCCCAAAGCGGCGTTCATACCTCCTTGGGCTGCTCCGGTATGGGAGCGCGTGGGGTAAACCTTAGAAACCACAGCTACTTTAATATTAGGGTCATTTGCTATCTCTATAGCAGTTCTCAATCCTGCTCCACCACCACCGATAACTACCGCGTCGTATTTTTCAACAATCATAGGTTTATTTTATAACTCAGTTTTATTCCGATGAATCGCCAAAAACCTTTTTATAAACATAATCCCTATTTTTTAGGAATTCCCAAGGGTCTAAAGCTTTCTCTATTTCTTCCTTACTCAAGTGTTTCATTACCTCTTCCTCTTCAAGCAAAGCTTCCTTAAAAGATTTTTCACTCTCCCAAGCTTTCATAGCACACCTCTGAACTATGTCGTAGGCGTAGTCTCTTGAAAGTCCCTTTTCCGTCAAGAGTACTAAAATCTTGGACGATGCGTAGAGACCCTTAGACAATTCCATATTCTTTTTCATCCTTTCCTTGTTAACCACTAGACCCTTTAATATGTCGTGGAAGAGATTCAATATGTAATCCAGGGCTATGAATGAATCAGGAAGAATTACCCTTTCAACCGAAGAGTGGGAAATATCCCTCTCATGCCATAAAGCTATATCCTCCATGGCGGGTATGGAGTTTGCCCTTATTACTCTCGCAAGTCCACATATCCTTTCCGAGTGAACAGGGTTCTTTTTGTGGGGCATAGCGGAAGAACCTCTTTGGCCTTCGGTAAATGGTTCAAGGACTTCCAGAACTTCCGTTCTCTGAAGATGGCGAATTTCGGTGGCAAATTTCTCGAGGGAACTTGCTATTAAACCTAAAGTGATAATTAGATAGGCGTGTCTGTCTCTGTGTACTATCTGCGTGGAAGCAGGTTCGATTTTAAGTCCCAGCTCTTGAAGGGCTAATTTTTCCACTTCCGGCGGTATGTTTGAATATGTACCTACCGCTCCTGCTATCTTACCGTACAGAATATTTTCCTTTGCTTTTAGAAGTCTCTCTTTATGTCTTTTCATCTCATCGTACCATACGCACATCTTGAGCCCGAAGGTGTACGGTTCTGCGTGAACTCCGTGAGTCCTTCCCATCATAAGAGTATCTTTATGTTCAAAAGCAAGCCTTTTTATCTCTTCCATTACTTTATCTATATCCTTAAGAATTATCTCGATAGATTCCCTTATGAGAAGTGCAAGTGCAGTATCTACTACATCGGAGGAGGTAAGTCCCATATGTATATACCTTCCCTCTTCTCCCACCTGCTTAGCTATTACGGAAACAAAAGCCAGAACATCGTGTTTAAAAATTTTTTCCTTTTCCTTTATTCTCTCTACTACTTCCTCGTCGACGTAGGTCTTTTCTTCGATCTTCTTTAGAGCTTCTGTTGGAATTTTCCCCAGCTTGTTCCAAGCTCTACATACAGCTATTTCTACATCAAGCCACTTACGGAATTTATTGACTTCATTCCAAACCTTTCCCATTTCTTTACGGGTGTATCTTTCGATCATAGTGAAATAGAATAACAGAGAAAAGGAGTGTATCTAAAACACGAAACGAAACTGCACAGTAAAGGCGTTATTGTCTATCTCGTTTCTTTCTTCCTTGATTATTTGATACTCAAAGGTAAAACCCATTAACTTGGCTTTGGTATACCATATGTTGAAACCGATGGATGTTACATCTAACCTCCCCAACGTTGCTCTATCCTTTCCGTTTTTATTAGCTCTTATAAAGTTAGTAGCATCTCCGTAAGCTCTCCCTTCAGAATCTTCCTTTATGTCAGGGTTCCATATGTAGTAGCTAAAATAAGGTTCTAACACGGTAGTGCTTTTCGGATTTAAAGCATAAGCTGTCTTAACTATAAACCATTTATTTTTAAAATCTTCGCTTGGCTTTAATGAGTCCAGAAAAACTCCTTTAAACTGTTGTTGGCCAGCTTCTACTATAAAAGTAAACGGTCCGTAATGGACTGCGAGGTCAGCTCCGTACATCCTCATATCTACGGGATTATTTCTAACTTCTGGTGTTGTAACAGGATTGGGAAGAATCATATATGGGACTCGAACTTGCACACTTCCGGCACCGGGAGAAGGAGTACCTGCACCGCTTAAACCTGGTGCCGGACCTTGTGTATCTGTTATAAGCTCTTGATCTATATCGTTCTGCATTGCGAAGGAAAATCCCAGAGTGATACCTTTTCTCTTCCCTATGTAAGTGTCTCTATACAGCCAGTTCAAGGCATTTGGTTTACCTTCAGGCTTTCCTATCATTAAAGTTGTTCTAAGAGTTAAAAGGAAAGAGTCTTTACTGTTTCCCCGAAGCTGGGAAAGACAAGCAGCGTTGCAGTATGCGGATATATCAGTTCCCCTCACCGTCTCATCCCATGGCTGTTCTATACCTTTGAATCCGTCAAATACACCTAAGAATGCATCCCAAGTAATTTTGCCAAATCCTTTTCCATTGTTCCCCTTTCTTAAATGTATATAACCTCCGTAAGAACGCCCTGTTACGTTACCTACAGTTAGATGTGTCCACCTAAGGGTTGCAAAAGTTCTATCACTTTCAATGTTATCAAATCCTGTTCTTCCAAACTGCTCTCTACCTAATGGTACTCTCGGAAAACCCAAGTGAACATCTACAATCCAGTCTTTTGTATCAAAAAGTTTATGGAGAGCAAATCTTAAATCAAGTTCGTGGAGAGCAAAATTTCTTCCTCCTAGAAGCTCTCCCTGTCTTAAGTATCCGGCCGGTTGTCCTCCGAAAGGAGCTATATATGCATCTCTTCCGACGTTATTAAGCCTTATTACCAGGTTAAACTTAAACCATTGATTTAAACTTCCTCCGAAACGTATTCTTATTCTTCTGAAGGAAAGGTCAGTTGTGTTATCAGCATTTACAAAGTTGGGTCTATTTTTAGAGCTAATGTTTTGATGTCTTAGCCAAGTTTGAATTAAAAAGTTTATATCTAAAAACTGACTTTCAGATGGACTCCATACTCTTATAGCGTGGGAAAAATCTATAAAGGTTAATGAAAATAAACTTATTCCCACAATATATCTCTTTTTCATTTTTTCCCCTCCTACTGAACTTTTATGTAGGCATAACCAATATTTTGAAGATGAGCTACTGTTCCTACACCGGAGGGAACTATTTTTACAAAATCGTATAATTTTTCCCTAAGTTTTAATCGTTTTACTGTAATTCCGCATATATAAAATTCAACGCCGTATTGGAGTAATTCCTCTAACTTAGCTTTTATCGCCTTTTGATCTATTGGTTCCTTTTCCCATTTAGTTCCTTTCAGGTCTTTAAGGAAGAACTTTGCTCCAGCACCATGGGCTACTACAACTATATGTATTTTCAAAGGATTAAAATCGTATACGGAAAGATGATTTGTTATATTCCTTAGCATAGTTTTAAAACGTTTCTCTTGTGGAAAGTCTGCGTGATACACAACATCCACTTCTGCTTTTCTTTTCATATCCTTAAAGCTGACCATTTCTACAGCAAAAGCGGGTAAGTAAAGTGACGAGGAAATTAGAAATAAAGTTCCCAATTTTAAAAATTTTCTCCTTTCCATCCCTTTAACCTCCTTGGGATTTCGTCTTAATAAGAAGTGCAATAAGCGTGCCAAAGAATACTCTATGATTTCCATAAGGAGAAAGAATTAAAAGGATGTCAAAATGGCAAAGATATGCCGTATTGGCAAAAATTACTCTATACCATATTTCTTCAATTTTCTATAAAAGGTTCTAAGGGGGATACCTAACAGCTGGGCAGCTCTTTTTTTGTTAAAATTAACTTCTTGAAGAGTTCTAAGAATATGTTCCTTTTCAATTACTTCTATAGGTTTTAAATCTTCCCTTTGATTTATTGAAGTAATACAGTATAAGTCTTCCTTATCGATTATTTCCTTATCCGAAAATAGGACTAGACGTTCTATTACATTTTTTAGCTCCCTTACATTTCCGGGCCACGGATATGCAATTAAAACTTCTTTAGCTTTTTCGGTAAAGCCCTTTATAGATTTTGAATACTTAGTAGAAAAAAGTTTTAAGAAATGTTCAGCAAGGGGGATAATATCCTCTTTTCTTTCCCTTAGCGGAGGTATATTTATCTCTACAACGTTTAGCCTGTAGTACAAATCCTCCCTAAACTTTCCTTCTTTAACGAGCTGTCTCAAATTTTTATTCGTCGCGGTTATTATTCTTACATCGCTATATACCTCCCTTCTTCCTCCAACCCTGAAAAATTTTTTAGTTTCTATTACTCGTAGAAGTTTAGCTTGAATATCTAAATCTATTTCTCCTATTTCATCGAGAAATATAGTACCCTTATGGGCTAATTCGAAGAAGCCCTCTTTGCTCTTCGATGCACCGGTAAATGCTCCCTGCTCGTATCCAAACAATTCAGCTTCCAAAAGTTCCCTGGGTATAGCGGCTATATTTATACTTACCATAGGTTTGTTTGAACGATTGGAACTCTTATGTATAAGTTTTGCTATAACCTCTTTTCCCGTACCTGTTTCTCCCGTAATAAGAACAGGACAATCTGCACAAGAAATTAGCTTAATCTTCTTGATTATTTCTTTCATAGCAGGACTTTCGAAAATAAATTCCTCGTATTTCTCCTTTATTAGCTTTTCCCTTTTCAAAAGTTCGTTTTCCCTTTTAAGTCTCCTTGATTCTTTTGCTTTATTTATAGCAACGTATATTTCTTCCAGGCTGCAAGGTTTAGTTAGGAAATCAAAAGCACCCAACTTCATTGCATCTACTGCAGTTCTTACAGTACCGTGCCCTGTTATAACTATTACCTCTGTTAAAGGATTTATCTCTTTTACCAACTTAAGAACTTCAAGCCCATCTATATCAGGTAGTAGTATGTCTAACAAAACCACTTCATAATTTTCTTCCTTTAACCTTTTAACAGCTTCCTTTCCTGTTTCTGCCGTATGAACATCGTACTTTTTAAATACCAAGAATTCTTCTAGGAGTTTCCTGAAGTTTACATCATCTTCAACTACCAGAATTTTCATTCTTTATCACCTTAGGTATAGAAATTATAACTACTGTTCCTTTTCCGTTCTCATTCCTATATATATCTATTTTTCCTCCCATACCTTCAATCATCCTCTTTGCTATTGTAAGCCCCAGCCCTGTACCATTTTCTTTCGTAGAGTAAAAAGGTTCAAATATTTTGTCCAACTCGTCATCCGGTATACCTTTTCCTTCGTCCCTAACTTCCCAGGTTATATATCCATTTTGCTCCTTCACAATAACTTTTACTTTGCTTCCCTTCGGAGATGCATCTATAGCATTATCAATTATATTTATAAGGACTTGTTCCAACTGCCAAGGGAAAGTATATATTCGTTCATTACCAATAAATCCTTCAAATTCTAGGTTTATCTGACACTTTTTTGCCTTAGGTTGAAGAATTCTCAAGGTCTCTAAAGTAATATCTACTGGATTAACGTACTTTGCTTCGTTTCCCATAGGTTTTCCAAGTTCTAACAGGAATCTCATAGTTTCGCTACACTTTCTCGCTTGGGATATTATGACCTCAAGTTTCTCTCTAAAATTGTCATCCTGAGTCTGCATTAAGAGGAACTCAGCGTATCCTATTATAGATGCTAAAGGGTTGTTTATCTGATGTGCGACAAAACAAGCTATTTCTCCCGCAAGGGCTAATTTTGATGTTTGTTCCATAATTATTTGAAGTTCCTTTTCTTTTGTTTTATCCTTTACCCTCCAAACTATATAAGGCTTACCTTCTATGTGAAGGATATCTTGCTTTAATTCACAAAGGTATTCTTTTCCCTTCAAAATAAGTTTTTCTTCTTGGACAAATACTGGATAAAAACTTACTTTCCTTCCGGAAATATCATCCATTTTTTTGCCAAGAATTTCGTCCTTATTCACCTTAAAAGTTTCACAAAAGGTTTTATTCACATTGATAATTTTTCCAGAGCCTTCAAAAAGAATTACACCGTCAAGAGTGTTTTCAAAGAAGCAGTTATAAATCTTTCTTTGTTCCTCTATTTTCCCGATTAAATCCTTAAAAACTTGAGTAATTATTTTTATATCGTCCTTATAATTAACTTTCTTTCCTAGGTTAGTTTTTTCCCATATTGATAAAAACTTTTTAAAGTCCTCTAAGGGTTTAAAAATTCTGAACACTAATATAACTACCAATGAACCCCCTAGGGACGTAAGGATTACACCCGAGAATAGTATCTTATACTTTAGTGGTTCAACAGGTTTCAATACTTCACTTATAGGTTTTTCGATATAAATCCCCCATGAACCTTTTTTTACAAAAATCCTTAAGTAGTTTTTTTCAATTTGTGTAAAACTTTCTTCTTTATAAAATCTCTCCAAATTTTCTTTTATCTTCACGCTTGAAAGTGCATATATATTTCCTTCTTTATCTATAAGAGCAATTTCGGTACTCGGAGAGAAGTAATTAACCACAAGGTTTTGCCACAAGATAGATAAATCCAAGGAAAACAAGAAAAAACCTTCTGTGAAATCACCTTCCCTATTTTCTACTATAAACCTTACAAAGGGTTCACCGTAGTGAGTAAATTTAACTTCCTGTCTTTTTTCCTTCCAATACAGTGGAAATTTAGGAGAGGTGGTTTCCCTGCTGATAGTTTTAACGAGTTTTCCGTTATTGTCGTAATAGGCACCTTCAAATATTCCCTCCAAATCTCCTGTTATACGCCATATTATTTCATCTATTGAGAAGTTATAACTCTTGTAGAGAGAGACCAAGGAACTTACTTTTAATTTGCAGTTGTTAATTGAAGATATAAACTTAGTTGTAAGGTTTTCTGCCTTTGAACGTAAGATTTCTATTTCAGTGTTTATTAAGTGCTTTTTTAAAGTGGAGTAATGATATACGGATAAACCTATCGGTATAGTAAGCATAAGAAAGAGAATTATTAATATCTTCTCTCTTAAAGTCATTTAATAACCTCGTCGACCATAACCATAAATCTTTTGTTGAAATCTATATCTAAGTCGTAAAGGGCTTTTTCATTTAAAACCAATTTGGGAGAATAAGCCCTCTCAAAGGGAACAAGTTCTACAGGAATACCTTTTAAAATTCTATACGCTAATATTGCTGCTTGGTAACCTTGTTTAAATCCCGAAGTACCATAACCTACAGGACAACCTTTTCGGACAAATTCAACTCCGTGGCAAAAAACTGGGATTTTGTAAAAGCTGGCATAGTGGAGTATGTAATGAGTGAGAAAATTATCCGTGTAATAACATGGAGTCATGATTATGGCTCCAAATCCGTCTTCCTTCATATGGCTTATTACATATTCAAGTTCCCTTACATCCTTGACATAGAGAGGAACTACTTTTATCCCATATTTCCTTCCTGCTTCAATTGTTATTTTTGCTGCTCTTTTCGAAGCCTGAAATCTAGGAGTACAGAATACTATAACTTTTTTAATATTAGGGAAAAGTTGTGAAAAAAGCTCTATTCTTTTCTCCATCAATTCTGCATTTAGATTATCAATTCCTGTAATATTTTCAGTAGGCCTTGAAAAACTCTGAGTAAGACCCCAGGCTTTGATGGATGTACCTCCGAGAATTACTATGGGCAAGTAGTTATTTACGTTTTCCTTTTTCAAAACAAAAGCTTCTAAACTACCTCCTGTAATTACAAGGTCAAATTTTTCCGAATTTCTTAGAATTTCTTTTGCTAATTTGTAGAGAGTTTTTAAGGAGTTATCTCCCATGAATAACTGTATTTTGTAATTTTTTATTCCGAGATCTTTAAGGCCCTTTTCAAAGCCCTTTACCTTTTCTATTCTTCCCTCTCCTGAAAGAAGAGCTGCAATATTGTAATTTTTCTCTTCGGGAGAACAACTTGAAAATAAAACTATAAAGAAAATCCAGAAAAACCAATACATTAAAAATTAAGTATAGAAAAAAGTACTACGAAAAGGCTTTAAAAAATTTTAATAAAGAAGATAAACATCACTTAGCTGCTTCTTCCATTATAGTTTTAATCGTATCTTCAATTTCCTTAGCAAGCTCTTTAAACTCTTCAGCTTTATACATATTTAATAGTTCAGTAGGAGCTATGGTACTGAGTACTACTTTTCCGTTTTGTTCGTATACAGATATCCTACAGGGCATGGCTGTTGATATTTCTGCTCTCTTCAAAAGAACCGTGCTGGCAGCTTTGGGTTGACATATCTCCACAATTGTACACTTATAATTAATGGGTACTCCCTTACTCTCCAAAATTTTGTGAACTTCGTGAACTGACATTACACCGAAACCTTTCTCTTTTGATTTCTCTTGAACTGCTTGAACCACTTGGTCAAAATTCTTATTGCTCTCGACATTTATTAGCATTTCATCCACCTCCTTATATATTTTTATTTCAATTCAATAAATAGTAAATACTAACCTGTTTATTAAGTTTTATGACAAAAATCTGTTAAATTTCTTGTTAATTAAACGCTGAATTACCCCATTGAATTAACAAGCCTTAAGCGATATCCTTTAAATCGAAATGCTGGTTTTAGTAATTCTCTTCTCGATAGTTTTTTCATTTTCCTCTGAACTACAAAAACTTATTAATATAGCCTTAAAAAAGAATGAGAAAATAAAATCCTATTATTTTGAAAAAAGAGCTTTTATAAATAGAGGTAAATTCTTTTTATCGATTCCAAACCCCCAACTTAAATTTTCGCTGAGGAATTTTGATACGGAAGTCCCCATTGCAAGAAAGGAAAACCCTATGAGTTCGTATGCAATAACCTTCACACAAAATTACATATTACCTATAAAGCGAGATAAAAAATTTAGAATCTTCGTGAATAAAAGTAAGGAAGTAGATATAGAAAGAGAAATATTCACCAAAAATCTAATAAAAAATCTTTCATTTTTATACTATGATTATATATTTAATCTTGAAAAAGAAAATATACTCAAAGAAATTTTAGAAGACTTAAAATTTCTTAAAAAAATTACCGATGAGAAGTATGTTTATGGGAAAGCGCTTCTATCGGATATTCTACTGTTGAAGGCTGAGATTTTAAAAACCGAGAAAGAAATACTTTCAGTGAAAGCAGAGAGAGAAGAAATTTTAGCAGGGATTAAAGCATTAATCTATGAGGAAATTGATTTGAAAGGTGAAAAATTGAGGTTAAGGCCTTTTCCCAAAGATTTTAATCCTGATACAAGCGTTTACACTAAACTCGTAAAGGAACAACTAAACACATTAATGGAAGAGTACAAGTTTGCGAAAGTTCAACATCTACCGGATTTTTCCTTTTCGGTAGATTATGCGATAAGACCGGAACTTCCAGATATGTTTTCGATAAGTGTCGGTATAACTCTACCTATTTGGTATAAAAAGAGAGAAAAATATTTGGTCTTGGAGAGTATAGATAAGATAAAAGCAAAGAAAAAAGAACTAAAAGATACAATAATAGCTATTAAGAGAGAATATGAAGGATTAGAGAAGAAGCATACACTACTTAAAAAAGCTCTTGAAAGCTTAAATAGGGAAATAAGGACTAAAGAAGGGGAAATAGAATCGTTATTGATTGCCTATAAGTATGATGAAACCGATATAAGGGAAATTATAAGGGCTTACAGAATCTTATGGAAATTAAAAATAGAGGAAAAGTTTCTTATAGCTCAATTAAACAAGATAGTAGCTGAAGCGGAGGCATTAAGATGAGAAAATTTTGGATATTGGTTTTCCTTATATTATTCCTATCAGGGGCAGTCTTACTGTATATAAACAAAGGGATAAAGGACAGCTATATAAAAGTATTAACTTTCAAAAAGCAAGGGATAGAGATTTCACTTTACTCTAAAAGCGGAAGTATAAAAACGGGGGGAAATTCCATAAAGGTAGTAGTAGTTCCTCCGAAAGAAATAAAAGAGTTCTACTTTTACATGCCTCCTATGCCCGGGATGAACGAGATGAGAGATGTGGCTAAGCTGAAGAAAGTATCCGAAGGTACCTATGAAGGAAATTTAAACATAAGCATGGATGGTCCTTGGCAAATAAGAGTTGTCTTTGAAGACGAAAGTATGATAACACACGATGTCTTTGTTCCGATAGTAAAGGGAAGGGAAGAAAAGCCTCCTGTAATATCTCACGGCGGGCATTTGATGATAAGTCCGGAAAAGCTTCAACTTATAGGAATTATTACGGAACCGATAAGCAAAAGAGAATTAGTAAAAACTTTTTCAACGGTAGGGTATGTGGAGTATAACCGTGAAAAGATTTACGACATCACAGTAAGAGCCGACGCTTGGATTGAAAAAACATACGGAAGATTCGAAGGAGAGTATGTAAGGAAGGGAACTCCCCTTATGAAAATCCTTAGCCCGAAAATCCAAGTAGCCATAGAAGAGTTAAAACAGGCGGAAAAGTTAGGAGATAAAGAACTTATCGAAAAGGCAAAGAGAAAACTAAATTACTACAAAACAGGCAAGATAATACGCTCCCCTGTTGATGGCGTGATAATTGAGAAGAAAGTTTTTGAGGGAGGTTTTGTAAAGGAAGGCTTTACAGCCTACAGGATTGCAGATATTTCCGAAGCTTGGATAATAGCAGAAGTTCCCTTAAAGCTTGCAAATTATGTGAAAAAAGGGACAACAGCACTTGTTGCTCCTGAGGATAATCCTGAAATGATTGCTGAAGCCGAAGTAGATTATATTTTTCCGGAGGTAGATAAATTTTCAAAAACAGTAAAGGTGAGGTTGAAGGTTAAAAATCCTGAACTAACTTGGAAACCTTTTTCTTTAACAGAAGTTATATTCGAAATTCCCTTGGGAGAAGTTTTAGCTGTTCCGGAAAGTGCGGTAATAGACACAGGCAAAAGAACTATTGTCTTCGTCGAAATGGAGAAGGGTATGTATATGCCGGTTAATGTAAAGTTAGGAAGAAAAGCAGAAGGTTATTACGAGGTTATACATGGTCTCAAAGAAGGAGACAAAGTGGTAGTAAAAGGCACATTCCTACTGGATGCTGAGGCACAGATAAGAGGACTTTACGGGGAAGGGGGTGC
>DQVZ01000219.1 GCA_015661465.1 Aquifex aeolicus | reverse complement strand
CTTTCTACACCGTCTATTTTGGATACCTGGTAGAGGAGTTCTGAGAAGGGAATAGGTTTTTCAAAATCTTTACCCCAAGCCGTAACGTTTTGCCCTAAAAGGTGAATTTCCCTCACACCATCATCAACTAACCTTTTTACTTCGTCAAGAATGCTGTGAAGGGACCTTGACCTTTCTTTTCCCCTCGTTTTGGGTACAACGCAGTAGGTACAGTTCTTATCACATCCCTTGATAATGGTTACATATGCACAGTATTTGTTATCCCTTTCTACAGGATATTCCCATATCTTATCTTCATCTTCTGGAGGAGTGTCCAATATAGCTATTGCCTTATACCCGGCTTGTGCTTGGTTTATAAGTTCGGGAAGCTGGTGCATATTAAAGGAAGAAAACATTATATCTATTACGGGAGCCTTCTTTACAAGCTCCCAACCTGCTCTTTGTGCAAGACATCCTGCAACGGCTATAAGAGCGTTAGGATTCTTCTCCTTTATCTTCTTGTATTCTCCAAGGTGAGATAAAACCTTTTGGTCTGGTTTTTCTCTTATAGTACATGTATTTAAAATTATTAAATCAGCTTCTTCCCAATTGTTCGTAGGTTCGTATCCGATAGTCTTGAGAAGTCCCTTTATTCTTTCGCTATCGTTAAAGTTCATCTGGCATCCGAAAGTTTTTATAAAGAATTTCTTGCCCATAGATATTTAATTTATAGATATTTCTGATAGAATAACCCTATTTATTTTTATAATCCAACGCAGCCTTAATAAAGGAAACAAACAATGGATGAGGAGCAAAGGGTTTACTTTTAAATTCCGGATGAAACTGACACCCTAAGTACCACGGATGTTCTTTTAATTCCATAATTTCCACAAGGTTTCCATTAGGAGATAGTCCAGAGAATACAATACCTCTTTTTTCAAAGTCTTCTCTGTATTCGTTATTAAACTCGTACCTATGTCTATGCCTTTCGTAAATAAGCTCTTTTTTATAAATTCTATAAGCTAGGGTATCCTTTTGTATCTTGCAAGGGTATGCTCCCAGCCTCATAGTTCCTCCGAGCTTATCTATCTTCTTTTGATCTTCCATAATGTCTATTACTGGGTATGAAGTATTGGGCTCAAACTCAGTGGAATTCGCATTTACAAAACCCAGAACATTTCTTGCGAACTCTATAGCCATCAATTGCATTCCAAGACATATTCCGAAAGTGGGTACGTTGTTTTCCCTGCCAAATTGAAGTGCTTCTATCTTTCCTTTTATGCCTCTTTCCCCGAATCCACCGGGCACGATAATTCCGTGAATATTTTCTTTTAGCTCATCTACATCTAGGTTTTCAGAATTTTTAAGGATTATATTAACCCTCACTTTATTAGCGATTCCACCATGGGTAAGAGCTTCCAGAACACTCTTGTAAGAATCCCTCAGCTCTGCATATTTTCCTACAAGAGCTATATTTACCTCTTCCTTGGGATTCCTGAGAATGTTTACAACCTTTTTCCACCTGCCGAGGGAAACTTCCCTGTGTTTGAGCCCTAACTTCTCCGTGATGATTCTATCTATACCCTGTTCTTTGAGCTTCAGTGGGACTTCGTAGGAGAATTCAACATCGGGTGCGGAAATTACAGCTTCCTCTTTTACATTGGTAAACAAAGCTATCTTTGATTTAATACCTCTGGGAAGTTCTCTCTCGGCTCTACAAATTATGATATCGGGTTGTATACCTATCGCCCTTAATTCTTTTACAGAGTGCTGAGTTGGTTTAGTTTTTAGTTCTCCAACAGCCTTTATATACGGAACGTAAGTTAAGTGGATAAATATATAGTTTCCTCTTCCTAACTCTGATGAAAGCTGTCTTACAGCTTCCAAGAAAGGGAGTCCTTCTATATCTCCAACAGTCCCCCCTATTTCAACCAAGACTATATCGTTATCTTTCTCTACTTTTCTTATGGAACTTTTTATTTCCTCAGTAATGTGAGGAATAACCTGAACGGTAGCGCCTAAAAAATCCCCTCTTCTTTCTTTAGTTATTACATTGTAGTAGATTCTCCCTGCAGTGACATTATTATCTTTTGTCATAACTGCGTTGGTGAACCTTTCATAATGTCCAAGGTCTAAGTCCGTTTCTGCACCGTCGTCGGTTACGTAAACCTCTCCGTGTTGATAAGGGCTCATCGTTCCAGCATCTACGTTGAGGTACGGGTCTAACTTTTGGAGAGTAACCTTATATCCCATTTCTTCAAGAATTGAGGCTATTGATGCGGAGGTTATACCTTTACCTAAGGAGGAAAGAACACCACCGGTGACGAATATAAATTTAGCCATGTAAGAAAATTATAAGAAATCTACTTTTCTTAATAATTCCCTATACTTTTCCTTTATAAATTCAATAGCTTCCTCCTTAGTTTTTACTTTTCCTTCAAGTTGGGCCTCTTCGAGTGCTTTTTTAAGTATTCCAACCATTTTCCCAGGCTTTATTTTTAAGATCTCCATTATTTCATTACCGCTGAGAAGTGGTTTTAAAATTCCTTTATTCAGTTCATTTCTCCTGAAACTCTCTAACTCTAATATGGTTTCTACAAGTGCTTTTATATCCTCTTCGTTATCACCACTTGCCATGGCATCAGCTATAGAGAGTAAGAAAAGGTGAGGGGCTATATCTTCACAGTCTTTCCAAAAGTTTGCCATTCCCTTCCTTTTTAGCTGTTCCTTTTTAAAAGCTTCCCTGAGATAAAAAGGTCTTAAGTGATATCTTACAAGCTTAGATATAAACTCGGTTGCTTCTTGTCCCCACTTTAGCCTTTTGCCTATTTCCTTTACTATATTTGCACCTACTTTATCGTGCTCGTAAAACGTTATCTTTCCATCCCTAACTTTAAAGGTTTCGGGTTTTCCTATATCGTGGAAAAGTGCTCCCCACTTTAGGAGTTCCACATCGGTAAACTCACCTAAAATCCTCTTCTTCCCGAAACCCTCGAGAAGTTCCCGGCCGAGATATTTGGCTCTATTTTCTATAACATCTTCAAGAAATTCAAGTGTTTTCAATGTATGTTCATCCAAAGGATATATGTGATGTCCCCCTTGGTTCTTTATTTCCTTTAATCTTTTAAACTCAGGAAATATAGCTTCAAGAATACCGTACCGATAAAGTTCCCTCATTACTTTATGGGAAGTTTTTTCCTTCATAATCTTGAAAAGTTCTTGGGTAATTCTTTCAACCGAGGACTTTAGAATAAGTTTTGTGTTTTCTTTTACGAACTCATAAAAGTCTTCCGTTAAGGTCAGATTCTTCTCTATGGAAAGTCTAAATCCCCTGAGGATTCTCACAGGGTCTTTTTTCAGATTTTCCATGGATATAGGCCTAAGTAATCCTTGTTCTAAATCTTTAATACCACCTGTCGGGTCAAAGACTATTGTTTGCTTTGCTCCAATGCTCAGAACATCATCCAAATTAACCGCTATAGCGTTTGCAGTAAAATCTCTCTCCTTCAAGTCATCTATAAGGGCTTTTTCTAAATCTTTACCTTTTAAGTGAGAAAAGTCAAATCTATACCTGTAGGGAGGAATGTGGAGAACCACAGTAGCTATAACCGGCCTTTTTATAAGAAATCCTTTCTTTTCAAATACAAAGAAATGTCCACCTATTCTTTCGGCAAACTTCTTTGCAAGTTCTACTGGGTCTGCGGTTGTGAGAAAATCAACATCTATGTTGTATCCCACGGGTTCTCCTAAGATTCTATCCCTTACCCAACCGCCTACTATAAAACAGTAATCTTCCCTGGGAAGAACTTTAGCTATATCATCAAAGTAGGATAGGTAAAAGTTAAGCCCGTGGAGGGTATGCTTTCCGGAAGATGCTATCTCTATATTTCCCATGTTTTCCATGAAGTATTAATATACTTCCATAAAAGGGATAAATTAAATTCTCATCTTTCTTTCAACT
>DQVZ01000297.1 GCA_015661465.1 Aquifex aeolicus | reverse complement strand
GGAAAACACAAATCCATAGTAAGGTTTTTTCTTATACAAAGTCAAAAGTATTAAAAATATCAGCAAATTCCCTAGAGCTTCCATAAGTTGAGTTGGGTATAAAGGAGTGAAAGGTGGAGCTATTGCTCCTTTAGGGAAAACTATATAGAAAAAAGGAAATTTATCGGTAAAGTGGATACCTATTTCATTGCTTGTTGTGTAAGGAAAGGGTTTCCCATAACAGCATCCTGCACTTGTACACCCTAGTCTTCCGACAAAGTGAGCCAAAGCTATTGCAGGAGCAGCAATATCCGCCGACTTCCAAATAGGTAAATTAAAAATTTTTATACCTATGAGAGCTCCAACAATTCCCCCTATCAATCCTCCGTAAAAAGAAACTCCACCTTTCCATATAGCTATGTAATCTATTAAATCTCTAAATTCGTAAGGGTGTTCTATAGCGTAAGATATCCGCGCTCCTACGATTCCGAAAAGTATAGCTAAGAAAAAGCTATTTTCTACAGCTTTAAGGTTAAGTTTTTCCCTTTTTGCCAATTTTAGTACGAGAAGATACCCTAGGACTACTCCCAAGGCAACTAATATACCGTAGAGGCTTATTTTTAACCCGAAAACTGATATCACTTCTGGGAACAATCCAATCCTCCTTTTTATAATTCTAAAATATCATGAAGTGGGAAATAAGTAAAACTTTCAGATTTGAAGCAGGACACAGGGTTTGGAAACAAAACTTAACTTATGGAAGAGGAGCTCAATTTACCAAGGAAAAACCTGTAAATAAATGTGTAAATCTTCACGGACATAGTTATGTTTTAGAAGTAACTTTAGGCTCCGATACTTTAAGTGAGCAAGACATGGTGATGGATTTTTATCATGTAAAGAATGCTTTAAAGGATTTGATAGAGGAAATAGACCATAGTTTCATAATAGATGTTAATGACCCTATGTATCCCGAATTGAAAGAGGTTGCAGAAAAGTATGGGGCTATGAAGATTTTCCCGGTAGAATTTTGCCCTACTGCGGAAGCGTTAGCAAAGTTTTTCTACGATTTTTTAAAAAGAAAGTTGGAAGAGGCAGGACTTCTGGGGGAAGTGAAAGTAATCAAAGTAACCCTTTGGGAAACCGCTACATCTAAGGCGGAGTATAAAGAGGAGTGAGTTCCTTTCTCCGTACCTAAGCTCGTCTTACCAGAATGGTTAAAGGAACATCTGGGAGATAAAAAATTAGGTCAGGAGACGAATATTTAGACAACTCATTGACTAAAGCTGTGGCTACATATGCAATAATCCATAGCAACTCTTGGTTTTATGAAAATAAGTTTTATAGTAATCAAAGATCTTTACATGTTTGATAAAAAATTAACTTAAGTTAATTAAACCTCATAAATTCTATCTAACAGTTCACCGGCTTTTTCTTTATTAACGTTTTTTAATTTTTTATAGATTTCCCTCGCTTTATCTATTTTTCCAGCTCTTACGTAAGCTATCCCCAGTTTAAACAGTAGTTCCGGGTCATTAGGTCTTTTCTTTACTTCTTCTTCTAGTTCCTGTGCTAACCTTTCAACCAAACTCTCGGCCATTTTACTAAAGGTTCCCTTCTTTCCGAACATTATCACGCTCCATGTTTATAAAAAGGATACTTTATTCCTTGATAACTGCCTCTTCCTTCGAGCACTTTTTTAACTTTCTGTATAACTTCGTTTTTGTACTTAAAGGTACACCATTCTGGAGCCACTAATCTTTCCTCATCTGTTTCTCCGGTAATTCTGTGAACAATCATGGTAGGAGGAAGCAATTCAATCACATCCGCACAATACTGAGCATACTCGTCAATGGATAAAACTCTGAATTCACCATTAATGTATTGTTTTTCCATTACCGTACCTTTTATTACGTGAAGAGGATGTATCTTTATACCATCTACCGGAAGAGATGCTATCAATTTAGCAGTTTCGATAAAGTCCTCCCTACTTTCTCCTGGAAGCCCTATTATCATATGGGCACATACTTTTAAATTCCTACTCTTGGTTCGCAGAACTGCATCTACAAAATCAGAAACTCCGTGCTGTCTGTTAATTTTTTTAAGAGTCTCAAAATTGGCACTTTGAAGTCCGTATTCTACCCAAACCTCAAGTCCTTTACTTGCGTATTCATTAAGGAGTTCTAAAACTTCATCAGAAACACAATCAGGTCTCGTACCTATGTCTATTCCTACAACATTCTCGAACTTTAGGGCTGTATCGTAAACTCTTTTTAGCGTTTCTATATCCGCGTAAGTGTTGGTATAAGATTGATAGTAAATAGTAAAGTATATATTCTCTCCATACTTTCTTTTAGCCCTCTCAATTCCTTTCCTTATTTGCACTTCCAAGGGAATAGTAGGAGAAAGCATCGAAGGTTTTGAACCGTCATAACAGTAAGTACATCCACCCCTTCCCTTTGTTCCGTCCCTATTTGGGCAGGTAAAAGGAAGTGCTACGGTAATTTTTTGAACTCTTTTTCCGTATTTTTCTCGGAAGTAATCCTTCAAAGAGTAATAAAGTCTTTTTTTCGTTTTTAGCTCGGTCATCTTTACAAATATAAAAAAATACCTTAATAGGTTCCCCAGTCTATGGGAAAGCTCAGCTTAAATTTTTTCTACAGCTTGTTTTTCTAAAAAACCTACAAGGTGTCGGAACTTTCTGTCCCTTTTTTTCCTTTCTTCTACCTTTCTAATAGCGTGGATAACTGTGGTATGGTCTTTTTTCCTAAATACCCTTGCTATTTCTATTAGGCTGGCAGAGCACACCTTTCTGCATAAATACATCCCTATTTGTTTAGCCTCACTAACTCTTCTTGTTCTTTTATCCGAAAGCAGCTCTTCAGGTTTCAAAGCGTAGTAATTGGCAACAAATTCCAAGATTTTTTCCAATTTATTTTTCTCTTTCCTTTCTGGAAGTTTTTCGAAACCTCTTAGCTTTATAAGTTTTATTTTTCCTTCTATTTCTCTGACATTCTTTGTATTTTGAAGCAAGAAATTAATCAATTCTGAGCTTACCTTTATGTTGTAGTGTTTTAACTTCTCCCGAATAATCTTGAGCTTTGTATTTGTATCTAACTCTATTTCTACAATAACTCCGCCTTCAAACCTGCTTACAAGCCTATCGGAAACATCGGTGAGTTTTTGCGGATGCCTATCGGAGGCAAGAATTATTTGTTTTTCCAAAAGGTATAGAGTATTAAATATATTGAAAAACTCTATCTGGGTTCTTTCCTTTCCCGAAAGGAATTGAATATCATCAAGGAGAAGTAAATCAACACTTTTATACTTATTTCTAAATTCATTAATTTTACCGTGTTTCAGGTATTCAACCATCTCCTCTGCGAAATCGTTTGCAGACGAATAGATAACTCTATAACCCCTTCTCTTAGCTTCATTCCCTATTGCCTGAAGGAGGTGTGTTTTTCCGGTTCCTACACTTCCATATATGAATATGGGATTGTAAAGATAACCTAGGTTTTCCAAAGCTTCTCTTACTATTTCGTAAGCAAATCTATTTCCCTCCCCGACTATAAAGTTATCAAAAGTATATCTTGGATTCAGAAAGTCCTGAATTTCTATTCTTTTTTCTTCATTATCTTCCTTTTCTTTTATCTCTATAAGATTTCTTAAATCTTCTTCCAAGAAACTTTCCACCAGAGTTTCTAACCATTCCCTATAGTCAGAGTTAGGAGCTATAAAAAGAAATTTTCCATCTTTAGTTTTTATTTCGAATTTTTTCAAAAATTCCCTCGCATAGGAGTTTATACTCTCTATTTTTTTTATCAATGCCTGTAGGTTCATTTTATTGGAAATCAATTATGAAATAAAAATAGAACAAAGGAAAGGGAAAGTTTTAAAGAACCTCAACGACTTACGAAACCAAACATAAGTCATTTAAAAAGAGTTAAAAATTTTTCTCTTTCTAAGGGAGATAATTCAAGGACTTTAAGGTTTTCAAGGAGATGTTCGATTTTACTCATTCCTATCAGGAAACTGCCCACTCCCGGAGTACTTCTTACAAACTGTATTGCTACCTGCACATCATTATCAAGTTTAAAGAAATCCTTTAGAGATTGAGGAACTCTTCCTATAACATTTCCCTGGTATATGGTAGCACTAATATATGTGTAAATACCGAGTTCCTGAGCTGCCTCCAATATTGATAGATTATTACTGTTCACAGTTTGGTTTTTTAATGTAAAAGCTTCGGACATTCCTAAGTTGTAGGGAAGTTGGATGAATTTGAAATGGTGCTCTTTTCCCGCTACACTTTCGGCTATTTCCACGAGTTCCTTTAAGTTCAGATACTGCCTTGAAGCTGGTGTTAGTCTAAAACCGTGCCAGGTTGCAAGGCCATAGTATCTGAGCTTACCTTTTTCCACTTTTTCTTCAAGGAGTTCAAAGCATTCCCTTATTTTCCCGTTAAATTTTTCCCTTTCTATATAGAGAAGTTGTTCCTCGGGGTTGTGAAGGAAGTAAATATCTATGTAATCAGTTTTGAGATTTTCAAGACTCTTATTGAAACACCAGTTTATAAATTCCTTTCCTAAGTAATGTCCTTGAGGAGTCATTTCTTTTACGTCAACTATTCCAGTTTTAAGAAAATTTTCTTCGAAATAATCCCTAGGGTCTATTTTGGTATCTACATCGTAGGGAATATATCCGCCTTTTGTGGAAACTATAACCTTATCTCTTCCCACTTTACTCAAAACTTTTCCTATAACTCTTTCACTCTTCATGTACCTGTAATTAATTGCCGTGTCTATTACATTTACTCCCTTCTCGATAGCTGCTTTAATCGTTTCGTAATAGCCTGCATCTGTCTTTTCATCCAATTCGCCTAAATACGTACCTATTCCCATTTCTGAAAGTTTTAAATCAATAAATTCTTTGTAAATCATGATTTAAGATTTTAATTTTATTTTTAAAATTTTTTAAATGAAAGCATTAATATCAGTTTACAAAAAAGAAGGTGTAGATGAGCTAGCTAAAGCACTTGAGGATTTGGGTTATGAGATAATTTCCACGGGCGGGACGGCAAGATTTCTGAAGGAAAAGGGAATAAAGGTAAAGGAAGTTTCCCGGTTAACAGAGTTTCCTGAAATATTAGAGGGAAGGGTAAAGACTTTGCACCCGAAAATTCACGGTGGAATACTTTACAGAGACTGGGTTGAAAAAGATAAAGAAGAGATAAAAAAACTCG
>DQVZ01000087.1 GCA_015661465.1 Aquifex aeolicus | reverse complement strand
AGAACTTCACCGAAATTTAGCGAAAAGGAAATCTCCTTTAAAACGGTGAACTTACCGTAGCTCTTTTTTAAATTTTCTACCTTTAGCGCTTCCACGTTATCTTCCTCATAAGTGGTTTAGAGTCTTCTAAAGAAGTAGGAATTATTACGGGAAAAACTTCTTCTATCCTATTTAACAGTTCAACGAAGAAACTTTTCAGCAGGATTGAAGCAGCAGGGTTGTTTTCAACTATATACGAAAAAAGTTTTACAGGTCTGTGAGGAATATCCCCTATACCGTCTCCGTTCAAATCGTATCCCCTATAGGAACTCCAGTAATTTTTGAAGATTTTATTGGGATTTAATTTACTGTTGGTTGAAACCTCAAAGGTATTCCCTAGGAAATTGTTTTCCGTAATTGTATTATCCATAGAATTAGCCCATATTCTTAAAGCCCACCCGTTTTCTATAAAATCGTTATGCTTGATGATGGTTCTCTGAGTTTCGTCTATGAGTATACCCGTAGTATTTTTGTAAAACACATTATTCACGATTTTGCTATCACTTATGGCCTTAAGTAGTAATCCGTACGAAGAATCTCCCCAGTTCTTTTCAAACCTGTTTCCCTGCATAAGGACTTTCTTAGTGTACATAACTGCTACACCGGCTCCGTTGTACCGAAATATATTATTGATATAGATATCCTCATGAGAGAACATAAAGTGCAGTCCGTAGCGCCAGTTGTATTCACTTAAATTACCTTCTATTAAACTTTTTTTGACAAATTCAAAGTAGATGCCGTCCCTGTGGTATCGTATTTTGTTATTCACAATTCTTATATTTCTACAATACCATAAATGTATTCCGTTGCCAGTATAAACTTCACTTGTTCCTTCTCTCCCTTTAATATCATTTCCTTCTACTGTACAGTCCTTCACCTTTGCAAGGTATATCCCCCAAAAGTTATTTCTGAGTATGTTATTCTTTATTACACAACCGCTTGTGTTAATTACTTTAATCCCTGCAATATCTTCCAATTCACTTACTCCAGAGTTTATAACCTTAAAACCTGTAAAAATTACGTTTTTAGCCGTTATTCTTACAACTTCGTGCTTATTCTCTCCGTCCAAAATTGGATAATTTTCCCCTATCAATTTAACAGATTTGTTTACTATTATCGTCCCTTCCCTGTAAATACCATTTTTAACGATAATAGTGTCTCCGGAATCTGCAACTTTTAAAGCTTCGGTAATTGTATTTATTTCACATTCTTTACAGACAATTATCTCCTTAGAAAAGGAAAAAACACTCAGAAAAAGGAAGATTAATGAAGCTTTACCGATATCTTTTCTTTCCATTTTTCTCCTACATATTCTAATACTCCATTCCAATCGGTGGTTTTGCCCTTAAAGACACTGAGAGCCTCTTCTAAGTCTTCTTTCTTTTCAAAAGCCGCTATGCTCAATCCCATTGGACTTCTGACGTTAGGACTTATTAGGTAGTAAGCTGTTTCCGCTCTTATAAACTTTTTTTGTTTATAATCGGATACCCAGATAGCCAGTACCTCTTGCTTCGGAATTTTGCCAGAGAGGTAAAAAGCCGCCAGGCATTCTATGGCATCAAACTTGTACACCTTTCCTTTTTTAGTCTTCAATTCGGAAGCAAAGCCGGCGTCTACTATTGCCATTCTGCAAAAGGCACACTGGTCTTTACCAAATCTGACAGGTTCAGGTGTGGGTCTTACTTCACAAGAGTAAATTAAAAGAATACCCATTAAAAGAACAAGAGATCTCATGTTAATCTACCTTCGGGCTTTTTAAAGAAATCCATAATGTAAGCTGTAAAACCGAGTATTAAGGAAGCTACCGCAAAGTATGCTCCCCTTGCAGGGAAAGAACAGGCTTTGAAATTTAGAAGTTGTTTGCATCCGAGTAAAGGTGGCTGATATGCTCCCCCGGGAATTTTTATCGGAGCCCTTGGGTCTAAGTTATGCCCGTATCTGTACTCCCACCACCAGAAATCGGCTATGGCTAAAACTCCGAAGATTATAAAGCTCCATACCCATATTTTTAAGAGCTTCTTTTTTCCTGTGATTGCAACTATTAGACCGAATATTATGAAAAAGGCAAAAATAAATGGAAGGATTTTTAGCTCGGGAACAATGTCAGGATTTATTTCCTGCATACCTATATAATGGTTGAGGATATTTATGTTATAAAGGTCGTGGGGATTTTCACCAGTTATTGTATTCACCCATATAAACATCCCTAACCATTCTGGATATTGGGGGGCCCAAAGTTTTATATACCAAAGAGGAAAAAAGTAGACACCGAGCAAAAGAAGAGAAGCCAAAGCAATGAGAAGCCTTTGAAAAGGTCTCAGCTTATCACCCATTATTCAGCACACCTCTTCTGGTCTCCTAATGACCAACATAGTTTAACATCGGCATCCTTGGGAGATACCCTTATATACCCTTGCATTTCTTGGTGAAGAGCCGAACAGAAGTCGGTACAGTAGAAGGGGTATACACCCGGCTTTTGGGGAGTCCATTTTAGTGTCAAAGTCTCTCCAGGCATTATTAGTATGTTCGAATTCTTAGCTCCGAAAATTGCAAATCCGTGCGGTATATCCCAATCTTGCTCTATATTTGTTACGTGGAAATACACGGTATCACCTACTTTAACCCCTTCGATGTTGTCGGGTGTAAAGTGCGATCTTATTGCGGTTAAGTATATGTGGACTTCACATTTGCCGTTTGAATCACATTTTCTTACCACACCTCTCTTCATTGCTTCTTCTTCCGTTTTAACCGCATGGGGATGCTTATTTTTTTCAAGTTCGTAAATCTTTTTTACCTTTGGTTTAACCAAGCTTGCGGGAATAGCTTGTGCGTAGTGAGGTTCTCCCTGAGTAGGGAAGTCCAGGAGCATTTTCATCTTTTCTCCAGAGATGTCTATAAGTTGTGCCGCGTGGGGAAGTTCGGGACCAGTAGGTAGATATCTATCTTTAGTAATCTTATTCATAGCAATTAGGTATTTACCCCAGGGCTTAGCCGAGTCCCCGCCCGGTATCATCAAGTGTCCGATAGAATAATAAACAGGTATTCTATCCAAGATTTTACAAGTCTTCGGGTCGTATTTGACAACTTCTGAAGATATAAAGCAGGATGTATAAGCGTATCCCTTATCGTCAAACTCCGTATGTAAGGGACCAAGACATAAATTCTTTACTTCACAGTGGAGAATGGATTCATATTTAAGTATGGGAATTCCTTCTATTTCCCCTGCAAATTCTTTGTTCTGTATAGCCTTAATCATTTTCTCAAAGGAGTGTATAGGTTGATTTATGGAGAGTTTTCCTCCACCGATTATGTATTTACCGTCCGGTGTAACATCGACTCCGTGAGGTGATTTGGGAGTAGGTAAGTAATAAGCTACTCCCGGACATTCTTTCGGGGTAAGAACGAGTACTTCAGTTTTCTTTTCAGATTTTGCTATACCTGTTTCCGGGTCTATATAGTTGTGATAATATACAGTTTCCATTTTCTTCCCTTTTCCTTGGGCTATACACTCTTCAGCCCTTTTCCAGTTAACCGCTAATATAAAGTCCTTATCCCTCTGGGAAGCGTTTATTTCTAGGAGAGTATGAGCTTGTTCTGTATTGTAGCTTGTAAAGAAACACCACCCGTGTGAGGGTCCTTTTCCGCAGTGGGCCAAGTCGTAATCGTATCCGGGAACTAAGAGCTGAAAAGCTATAGACATTCTGTTGTTGTGTTCTCCTTCCGAATTATCCACCTTTATAAAAGTAATTGTTCCCTTTGCCCACTTCTTGTATTCTTCTATTGGGTAATCCTTTTGGGGGATTGGTATACTGAATCTCGTTGCGGCTGTTACATACTCGGTGTTTGCAGTTACAAAGGATGAAGGGTGATTTCCAGCGGAGTTGGGAATTTCTATAATTTCAACCGTTCTGAATTCACTTAAGTCTATTCTTGCTATTCTCGGCGTGTTGTTAGCATTAATAAATATCCATCTTCCGTCAGGCACACCATTTGTTTGGGAAAGTTGAGGATGATGAGTATCATCCCAAGGGATGAAACCGTGGGATGTCATTAAAAGATTTTTAGTTTCCTCAGAATACCCATATCCGTTTTCAGGATTTACGGAAAATACTGGAACTATTTTTATTAACCTGCCTGAAGGAAGACCGTAGACACCTATCTGTCCGTTAAAGCCTCCTGACAGAAAAGCGTAAAACTCGTCATGTTCTCCCGGTGGAACGTAAGTCTTAAGGGCAGCATCTTGCCATTCTTTGGATAACTTGGCTTTGGAAAATACGAGACCCCCTACACCTGCTACTGCGAATATGGCCAATGCCAGCTTCTTTAGACCTCTTCCCTTCATTTTATAAACCTCCCTAATAAAATCACTTTTCTAAAGAAAGTATCCACTCAGCTATTTTTTTTGCCTCCTCCCGAGATACATTTTGTCTCGGCATATAAAAGGCTGTAATTTTTATTCCGTACTTCCTCGCTAATCCTTGCCATTTTCCTACGCTTCCGCCTGTTATACTTTTTACCAGCGTATTTACTGCATTAGCTTTTCCTTTATATTCCTTCGATATCACCTTGTAAGATGGGCCTATTTTAGACTTTTCAAGGTCATGACAGGAAAAACAACCTTTATCTTTAAGTAGTTTTTCTATATCTGAGCAAAAACCCGCTAGGGGAACTAAGGTGAGACAAATTAGTAAGAACTTTCTCATTCCCACCTCCTTTCTCACTATAGAATATATGACTTATATCAATTTTGTCAATTTTTGATAAAAATATCGGAATAGTGTTGTACCTTGATGAATCGATAAAGGAGTTAGAATATGAAAAGGGAGTTTTGATAAACTTGAGGTACGTAATACTTTATCTGCTAATTTTCGCTTCTATTTTGTTTTCTTCAAACTGGAAATTTTTTTACGAAATTAGCTTTGAAGGTCTAATAGATAAACTCCTAAAGTACCGTGTAATTTATTTAGGTGAAGTTCACGACAAAAAGGAAATTCATGAACTTCAACTAAAGATAATAAAAGCTCTTTATCAAAGGGATAAAAGGTTAGTTATCACTATGGAAATGTTTCAACAACCTTTTCAGGAATACATCGACCTCTACATCGAAGGTGAAATAGATGAAAAGGAAATGCTTGAAAAGACTCAGTATAAAAAGCGATGGGGAATAAGCGAAGAACTTTACAGAGATATCTGGAAATTTGCCAAAAGGCACGGGATTAAACTTTACGCCCTGAACGTACCTTTTGAACTTTTAAAAGAAGTTAGAAGTAAAGGTCTTGAAAATATAAAAAGCGTATACCTGCCACCCAGGATTATATTTCCCGATGAAGAATATAGAAAATTCCTAATAGAGCAAATGAAGAAGCACGAGGGAAAATTTGATGAAAAAAGGTTTATCGATATTCAAACGGCTTGGGATAACGGAATGGCTTATAAAATCCTAAAATTGATGGTTCTTTATCCCGACCATAGAATAGTTGTTATAGTGGGGAAAGGACACCTTTACAAAGGATACGGAATTCCTTTCGTTCTGAAAAGGTTATATCCTAAAGTGAGACAGGCTATTTTGTACCCAGTAGAGGACGAAAAGTTTTACTTTCTGTTTTCAAAAGACTTTTCCAATGAGTATTCATCCACAAACTCAATTAGACTTCCGAATTGAAAACCATAGGCGGTTCTTGATACTTTAACACCTGGAAACTTTTTCTTTATAAGATTTGCAAGGTAGCTCGCTGTAGCTTCTCCCTCCACGTTTGGATTTGTTGCAAGTATTACTTCCTTAGCTTTGTACGTTTCTATTCTCTTGAGGAGCTTATCTATTGTAAGGTCTTCTGCAGATATTCCCTCAAGCGGAGCAATGCGACCTTGTAGAATGTGGTAAACCCCTTTGTACCTCCCTAGTCTCTCTATTGCGTAAGCATCCTGGCTTTCTTCCACAACGCAGATAAATTTCTTTATCCTTTTATCATCGGAGCATACAGCACAAACCTCTTTATCGGTAATTAAATAACACTCTTTACAAGGTCTTAGAATCTGTACAGCTTCAAGGATTTTCTTCACCAGTCTTACTCTTTTTTCTTTATCTAGCTTCAAAAGATTGTACATAAAACGGTTTGCACCTTTTTCTCCGTAAGTTGGTATCTCCGTAATTCCTTCCAGAGCTTCCCTTAGAGCCTTGGGGAAAATATCCTCATAAGCCAAAACCAAGTCCTCCTAAAAGTCCTCCGAACTTTCTGTTAAAAGCCTCCTTTGTTTTGTCTCTTGCTAAGTCTTGGGCTTGATTTATCAGCTCTATAAGCAGTGGTTTTAGATTTTCGCAGTCCTTTTCTTTAGTTTTGAACTCAATATTCAGTATTTCACCCAGTCCGTTAAATACAATTTCAACACCGTCCTTTTCTAAGATATCCCTCTCTTCCCTTAACTCCCTTTTTATTTCTTCCATAATCTCTTGGAAATTTTTAAGGTTTTTCATAAAGTCGTATATATTCATTTTTCATCCTCCAGAGCCTTTTTTGTCTCATATACTCTCTGAGCTATGGTAATACTGGAGCCTATAAATATTACAAATAAACCAAATTTAACCAAGCCTAAAAGAATTCCCAAAATTAGAACTATCCATCTTTCCGTTCTCTCAAATATTCCTCCCAATCCGTATACTCCTAAGCTCTCTGCTCTCGCCCTTGTATAACTTACTCCAAAGGAAGATATAAGTGATAAAAAGGCCAGAAGTGTACCGACTTCATCTTTGACAGAAGCGTAATAAACTCCAAAGGCTGTAAAAGGGAGAGCATCAGAAAATCTGTCAACTGTTGAATCCAAAAAAGCACCGAACTTAGAAACTCTTCCCGTTTTGCGGGCAAGACTGCCGTCCACACTGTCGGCTAAAGCCCCTATAACGAGAAATAGAAGAGCAAGAAAATAATTCTGTGTGTAGATAAATACGGAGCCTATACCGACACTCAGGAAACCGAAGAGGGTTATAAAGTTAGGGTGAATTCCTGAATTTCCAAAGTAATTTACAAGCGGCTCTATAAGGCTCTCATAGTAAGGTTTTAGCTTCCGTATAACTGCACTCATTAACCTTTAAAAGTATATCATTTGGCCATATCTACTCCCAAGCTTCAGATAACTGCAAATATGCTAACCAAGAGAGAAGCCTTTAAAAGAGTATCTATATCGCTGATAACGTCGGGAAATATACCGAAAATCACAGGAGAAGTCAAGGAAACGCTTTCTAAAGCTTTGAGTACCTTATCCTGTAGTTTCCCGTATCCCTACTCATTTCAGATTCTTAGTCATCCTAATCCAGTAGTTATACCTTCCTTTTTCTTCAAAACCTAACTTTTTGTAAAAGTTTATAGCCCTAATATTTTCATCTCCTACCCATAGTTCCGCTGTGCCCAGACCTTTACTTTGAAAGTACTTTAAAATGGTATCCATAAGGGCTTTTCCTATACCATGTTTTTGATATTCAGGGTCTACGACTATTTCGTGTATAGCTCCTACATGCTTTCTCTCTCTTCTGCTGAACCAGTTTGCATCTCCACAAACAAAACCCACTATTTTGTCACCGACTTTAGCGACAAAAAAACCTTCCCTATCCCTACTGAAAAGCCACCTTAAATAACTTTCAACGTCTTTAGGATGGGTGTAAGCGTACTCCTCAAGTCCTCTATAAGCTCTCAGGTATAAATCTATCAACTCAAGAAGTTCATTTTCCTTTACTCTATCTATGGATAACTTAACCGCAGTCTTCCTATCCATATCGTACAATCCTGAACCCATCGGGAAACTTTATTTTAAACAGCTCTTCCCTTGGTTTAAAATTCCTTTTGACCTCTATAAATTCTATAGTAATCTCTGCTCCTTGAGAATCGTATGTTTTAAGTCTTAAAATCTCTCCATCGGTGTTTAGATATACCTTCACGAGTGTTATGTTGTTATCTTGCTTTTTAGGTTTGAGGATTAGAACAATAACATTTTCCTCCTCGGTCTTCCCTAAATATTTGAAAACTTCATCTATTTGCTCAGAAAGAATAAAAAGGCTTCCTATAACGGGTGAAGTATTTTTTTTGAAATCTTCAACGTATACAGTTTTCTCCTCATAATTTATCAAGTAAACCTTTTTTCCGTCGGAAAGTATGGTAATTCTGTCGGGAGCCAAGTAATCTACTCTGAATTTTCCTCCCCGCTTTGCGTAAAATACTCCTTTGATTATATCGGGTTTCGGATACCAATCGTATACAACTTTTTGTTCAAAGGAAACCTTAATAGTTTGAGTATTCTCAAGGAGTTTTTTCAGTTCCTCAAATTCGCTTCCGAGTGCAAATGTTATTAAAACGAGCAGTAAACCAAAAAGTCTCATAATCACATTTTATTAATTTTTAATTTCCGTTTAGAACTATTTGGCAAACTTTTTATAAATCTCTTCGAACTTTTCAGCAGGGACAGGTAGAGAATAGTAGTATCCCTGAATGTAATTACATCCCAGCTTTGCAAGGATTCTTTCGTGTTCCTTTCTTTCAACACCTTCAGCAACGGTTGTCAAGCTCGAGCTCTTTGCTAAATTTATAATGGCTTTTACTATTTCGTAATCTTTTTGGTCCTGTTTACAAAGGTAATCCTAAAGTCATCATCAAGTACTATAATAGGGGT
>DQVZ01000145.1 GCA_015661465.1 Aquifex aeolicus | reverse complement strand
ATTTTCTTTCGCAGGAAATCGTCCTTTATAAGACTTCTTAAATTCCCTACAAGCTCTTCAACATCTTTGTAGAAAACAACAGGTGAATCTTCTCCATGGGGAATTGTGTCAAAGAAACGATTATCCGGGACTACAGTTATAGTGAGTGTTCCCAAAATTTGATACAGAGTAGAAGATACTACAACCCTTTTTGTATTTCCCTTAGGGAGCAGATGAATATCTGCTTTGTGGAGTTCAGCGACTATATCTTCGTAATCGAGAATTCTTTCTTCTTGGGATATCCATTCCTCATTTATTCGAAGAAGATCCATAGCCCTTATAACTTTATAATGAATATTTGGAAAGTACTTTCTTAAAACCTTTAACCCTTCTACGTACGGACAGTATTCTTCCTTGGGTTGTCTTCCGAAAGAAAAGAATCTAATAATACCATCTTCTGCAAACTCCCTTTTACTGGCGTTTACCGGATAACAGGGATAGGGAATTATCTCTACCTTATCGGTTGATACCCTTCTCTGTAGGACTTTTTCAATGAATCTTTTATCAAAAACCACTACTTTTTCAAAAATGTTCATATCCGAGAAGAGTATATCTTCTCCTGCTCCCTCGTGAATTACCGCTATTGACGGAACACCTTTATCCTTTAAAACTCTCACCAATTTTTCCACACCTGCATAGGGGATTTTTTCATAGCTCTCAACGATAAGTATATCAATCTCGTATTCTAAAACTTTAGCTATATCAAGCGTTCCGTCTTCACCGTCGGGAGATATTTCCTCATAACAACGCACAACAAAGTCTTCATCTTGCCTTATAAGTTTGTGGTGCCACCAACGGTTGGCACTTTCCAAGTAAGGAGCAAATACAGTAATATTATGTCCCCGACGGAGTAGCTCCCTCCCTATCATTTCAGCGTGGAGAGAAACCCCGCAAGTTGCGTTCCAACGACTTAGAATTCCTATGTTCATATCTTTCCTCCTCCTTTTACTCGTCCCAAAATCTTTAAAGGTAAGCCCCATACCTTTGTAAAGTGTTTACCCGCAGTTTGGTCAAATTGGTCTTTTTCCGAATAGGTGGCAAGTTCCTCTATGTACAAGGAATTAGGGGATTTTCTTCCGACTACGCTCACAGAACCCTTGTAGAGTTTTACCTTTACCTCTCCTGTAGCAAGCTCTGCCAGTGTATTGGTAAAGGCATCAATTGCATGCCTTAGAGGTGTAAACCAAAGACCTTCGTATACGAGCTTGGCGTACTCATGGGGAATATGGGTTAAGAAATAATGGAAGGTAAATCTATCAAGTACCAAAGAAAGTAAATCTCTGTAAGCCTCGTAAAGAACTATTGCTCCGGGTGCTTCGTAAATTTCCCTACTCTTTATACCTACAAGACGATTTTCTACTATATCAATCCTACCGACTCCGTGTTTTCCCGCAATTTCGTTTAGGTCAACTATAAGTTTGTATAGATTTTCATACCTATTTCCGTTAATGCTTACGGGTTTTCCTTTTTCAAACCCTATGGTAATGCATTCGGGCCAGTCGGGAGCCTTTTCGGGAGAAGTTGTTATCTGGTAAGCGTCCTCGGGAGGTTCTTGCCATGGGTCTTCTAAGGGACCGCATTCTATTGAAACACCCCATAAGTTTCTGTCTATTGAATAAGGTTTCTCCTTAGTAGCCTTTACGGGAATGTTAAATTTTTTGGCGTATTCTACCTGTTCTTCCCTTGACTTGAATTCCCATTCCCTCACAGGAGCAAGGACTTCTATGTCAGGATTAAGAGCCCATACTGAAAGTTCAAATCTCACTTGGTCGTTTCCTTTACCTGTAGAACCGTGAGCCACATAATCGGCATTGAATTTCTCTGCATAATAAACGAGTCTTTCAGCTATAAGCGGTCTTGAAAGTGCCGCAGTCAACGGGTATTTTCCCTCATAAAGAGCCAAAGCCTTCAAAGTGGGTAAACAGTAGTTTTGGGCAAAGGTCTCCTTCAAATCTTCGACTATAGCTTCTATCGCTCCCGCCCTCCTTGCTTTTTCGGGAATCTCCGCTAGCTCCTCACCCTGACCTACATCCGCGGTATACGTAATTACTTCATACCCCTTTTCCGTAAGCCATCTAACTATTATGGAGGTATCTAGTCCTCCCGAATAGGCTAAGATAACCCTTTTTTTCATAACTTATAAGTTTAATACAGAGAGGTGTCTTCTGTATATAGAACCTACAATTCCCAAACCGATAAAGTTGGTGAGTAAATTACTTATACCATAGCTTACGAAGGGAAGGGCTATACCCTTCGGAGGAAGTATATTAAAAGCCATAGCATAATTCACGAGAATAGAGTAAACAATGTTTAAAGCTACACCGATTATTATTAGCTTTTCATAAATTCCGTATACCCTGTTTGCAAATTTAAAGAGTCTTATTACCAATAGGAGTTGTAGGAATAGTAAAAATAGAAATCCCAAAACACCCAGATTTTCAATAATTAAACTGACCACGTAATCCGTATCCGATTCCCTTATGTATATTGCGGAAAGAAGACCCTTACCAAGTCCTTGTCCGAGAAAACCACCGTTTATTATGGCTTGCAGTGATTTAATTATTTGATATCCCTTATCGTATGGATCGGAAAAAGGATCAAGCCACCCTTGGAACCTCTTTTTTACATGCTCGGAATATAAGAGTAAAATTCCTACACTTGTAGTTCCCAAAATTACTAAGCTCGGAATAAAAATCCTAAGTGCTACTCCCCCTAACCACATAAGGGATATTCCAAGTAGAAGAAAGAACAAAGCCATTCCCAAATCGGGCTGAAGGGCTATTAAAATTCCATGGCCTAACAAAACAATCAAAACGAAAATGAGGTTTTTAAGTTGTTCTATGTAGCCCTTAACCCCTATATAGTAAGCAAGAAAGAGTATCAAAACCACCTTCGAAAACTCTGAAGGTTGTATACTGGTTCCTATTAGCCACCTTACGGGTATATCTTTCTGGGAAGGATAGAAAAACTTTTTAGCTAATACTGCAACCAATAACAGTCCGGAAATTATAATTGTGGAGTAAATAACTTTTTTATTTTTATAAATTTTGTAATCAATTTTGCTAAAAATATACATAATTATTAATCCAAAAATAAAAAATATAGTTAATTTTACATTTTTTAATACAGATCTAAAGAGTTTTTGAAAATAAATCTCCCTAAAAGGTTTAAACCTAAACTCTTTATTTCCTATTTTTTTTAAATATTCTCCGGTATGTGCTGGAGAAAAACGTTCAGGAAAAAGCTCAAGATAAGATAATGGATAAATTTTATCAGTATTTTTATCATAAAAATACCTTATATTATTCTTTTTATAAAGAATCCAACCATGTTCTTGGGAGTAATAAACTAAGGCGTTCGGATGATAATTAATCAACAAAGGAATGACATTTTTGAGAAATACGAAAGTCTGGGAGAATATAAAAAAAATGAGCAAGATAGAAAGAATTTGCTTGTCAGGATATACCTTTTCTATAAATTTCATTCTCTATCTCTGATATTAATTCTATCCTTTTGATGTGTCTTCCCCCTTCAAAGGGAGTCTCTAACCACACCTTAACTATTGAAAGTGCAAGCTCTACTCCAAGAACCCTTTCTCCCAGACATAAAACGTTAGCATCGTTATGAAGTCTGCTCATTCTTGCCATGTATTCGTTAGTGCATAAGGCAGCTCTTACTCCTTTGAATTTATTGGCCGTTATAGACATTCCTATTCCTGTGCCGCATATGAGAATTCCTCTATCTACCTTTTTTTCTTGGACAGCTTTCGCTACAGCTTGGGCAAAAAGAGGGTAATGAGTTGACTCTTGAGATTGGGTTCCCATATCCAACACTTCATGACCTTCTTTTTCAAGGAAATCTTTTATTTTTTCCTTTAGAGGATATCCTGCGTGGTCTGAACCTATAGCTATTTTCATATTGATTAGATTGTAAGATAAAATTATTACTACTGTGAAGTATGACTGGATAATATAATTATATTCCTCTGGAGGGGTGGCCGAGCGGACGAAGGCGGGGGATTTGAAATCCCTTGGCGGGTTCGCTGCCCGCCCGTGGGTTCGAATCCCACCCCCTCCGCCAAAAATTTTCGGGGGAAAATCCATGAAGTTGACTATATATCTCATCACGGACGACAGATACTTTAAGGATAGAGATTTAATTCAAGTAATAGAGCAGGCTCTTTTAGGTGGAGTGACTGCAGTTCAGTATAGATTTAAGAAGAAAACCACCAAAGAAATGTATGAAGAGCTTGTTAAACTCCGTGAACTCACAAGAAAATACAACGCTGACCTTGTGGTAAATGATAGATTAGACCTTGCCCTCGCAGTTGAAGCAGACGGTATACATATAGGAAAAGAGGATCTACCTCCCGAGGTTGTAAGGGAAATAGTCGGAGATAAAATGTACATAGGCTATACAGCTAACAGTATTGAGGAGGTAAAGAAAGCACAAGAGCTCCCTATAGATTACATAGGTTTCGGGTCTATTTATCATACAACCACGAAGGATAATTACAAATACGTAGGACTTGAAGCTCTCCAGGAAGCTGTAAAAATTTCGAAAAAACCGATAGTTTGTATAGGCGGAATAATGTCCTATAGAGTACCCGAAGTTGTAAAGGCTGGATGTCGTAATATAGCAGCTGCTTCCGGTATATTAGGTTTTGCAGATGTAAGGAAAGCTGCAGAATCTTTTAAAAGGGCTTACCAAGAAACTCTCAGAATGCTAATGCTTATGGGCAAAGTTTAAGTATCCATGAGAGTACTGATAACCGGTACAGATACAGGAATAGGTAAAACTTTTATAACCTATAATCTTGCAAAGGCTTTGAAGAAAAAAGGATACAACGTAGGATGTTATAAGCCCGTAGAAACATATGTCAAAGATATACCGGAAGATGGAAGCCTTCTAGCTAAGGCCACAGACCAAAGTGTTGATGAAGTGGTTCCCGTCCGTTTTTCCCTTCCCCTTGCTCCATATCCAGCAACGATTGAGGAAAAAAGGGACTTTTCTTTGGATGAGCTAAGAACCCATTTTGAAGGACTAGCTAAGAAGTATGAAATTCTTCTCGTAGAAGGTGCGGGAGGAATAGCGGTTCCCATAAAGAAGAATTACACTTATGCCAACTTAGCAAAAGACTGGAATTTGAAGGTATTTATAGTAGCAAGAGCAGGTTTAGGTACATTGAATCACACCTACCTGACATGGTATTACGCTAAAAACAATGGGTTGGAAGTAATGGGTATAGTTTTAAATGGATCAACGGGTAAGGACATTTCCGAAAAAACAAATCCTTTGATAATCAAAGAGATGACAGGTATAGAGCCTGTTGTTATTCCAAAAGTAGGAGATTTAGAATTACCAGAAGAGCACAAAGAAAAACTTCTCGATTACTTTTTATCAGGTTTTAGACCGTAAATTGATGCAATTCTTTCTGCAAGTTCCTTGAAATAGGGTGCAGCAACTTTACCTCCGTATATGTTCTTACCTTTAGGTTCATCTACGAGGATTATTGCGGTAAATTTCGGACTCTTTGGAAAAAAGCCTATGAAGAAGGTAGTTAATTTTTCCTTGGAATAAGTTTTAATTTTCCTATCGTACTTTTGCGCTGTTCCTGTCTTTCCTCCTATGTAGAATAGATCGCTCTTTGCATTTTTCCCTGTACCTTTTTCCACAACTTGTATAAGTATACTTCTCAACCATATTACGGTACTGGGAGATATATCTAAAGGTTCTGTTTGAACTTCTTCTTTCTCCAAAATTGAAGGTTTTACATATTTTCCTTGAATTAGTGCATTAAAACTCGTGAGTAGGTGAAGAGCATTGTACGCTATTCCTTGACCTATAGATGCGTAAGCTTTATTAACTTTATTGTGTAAATCGGATATTTGCGGATTATTTTCACTGAAGATAATTTTGGGAGTTTTCTTCATTCTAAAGGTCGAGAAAAGTTTATCAAAATCTTCTGGACTTAATCTCATACCGATTTTTATAGCTCCTACATTGGAAGAATAAATTAGAACTTCAGCAGGAGTGATGTATTTCTTTTTCCTTAAATACTTTATCGGGTCTCTTATTATTTTTTTATATACCCTTAATTTTCCGTAATTAATATCTATCAAGCTGTTCTTTTTTATAAATCCTTTGTCAACGGCATAAGCTACTAGAAATGGTTTGAAGGTTGAACCTATCTCAAATAGGTCGTAAGTTCCAAAATTTCTTGTGAAAATCGGGAAAAACCTTTCGTATCTGTTCGGGTCGTAATCGGGAAATGTTGTAAAACCTCTTATCTTCCCGGTATCCGACTCCATAACTATTATTACAATTTTTTTGGGTTTCCACTTTCTCCTTATTTTTTTCTTGATTTCCTCAATAACGGATTGTACACGGTAATCTAAGCTTAACACCAAATCTTTAGGTTCATAGAAACCGTAATCCTTGGGTTCTATAAAAAGAATACCTTTATCCCTGTAAAGAATAATTTTTTTTCCCTTTTCTTCGTGTCCCGTCAAATACCTATCAAATTGATACTCCAATCCCTCTCCTCCACCTCCTTCCTTTTTGACAAAACCTATTAGATTGGAAGCAAAGTACTTGTGAGGATAAAACCTTAAGTATTTTTGCCCTACCCCTACGTGAGCCGTAATAAAAGGCTTTGTGTACATTTTTTTATCCTTATCGTAATCTATTCTCCTTATAAAGTTCCTTATTTCCTCCGCTTTTTCCAATGGGAAAGTAATCAGCTCAAATACATCTTTATT
>DQVZ01000092.1 GCA_015661465.1 Aquifex aeolicus | reverse complement strand
TCAAAAGGTGCGGGCACAGGTCCAACCCACTTTCCGCTTTCAATAGTTGCAACACTTTTGTCCTTTTTTACGGCTTTTCCCACTTTCTTGGGTGTGTAAGCAACAAGCCTTCCTGCCATTGCAGCAGCTACGGAAGTAAGTCCTATGGTAAAGGTCCCATCTCCCTCATCTTTTGCCCAGATGAAAGCATTCTTATCAGGATTGATATAGTAAAGTCTATCCTCCGGAAGAGGACATCCGTTAACTTCCGCCATTTCACACCTCCCTTAAATTTATAGATTAAAAGGTAATAAGCTTATCCGCCATCATAGCTCTTATAGCAAACTCACTTGCCGGCACAATACCGTCAATTTCAGGTATAAGGTCTTCTTCTGTGAGTCCCATAGAATCTACAGCTTGCTTACATGAAAAAAACTTAACACCTGCAAGCTTTGCATCTTTCATAAAATCATAAACGGTTTTAGGCTTTTGTCCGTTTGCAGAGAAACAGTTACCTTCCAAAGAAGGACATATTTTCTCAGCAACTCCCTTCTTTATAAGATTTGTACCATCCATATTGAAGAAAATTTCCACATCTGCCTCTTGAGCGGCCATAAGAGTAGCTATATAAAAGGGAGTAGCACATCTCCAAGGAGTTTTCGGACCACTTGTCATCAGTATTACTATTTTCATTTCCTTTTCAAGCATTTGCCTTTACCCCTATTTATATTTTCATTTAGCTTTTTTTATTAGGAAGCCCGCAAAAGCGGGCAGAAGGTTACGCAAGCCCAAGCTTTTTAAGTACAGGCAGAGGGTCAGAGAGATTATCTTTTAGCTTTACATCATTAGCGCTGTATCCGAAAGCAAGTCCCAGGAGCTGTGTAAAGTATGCAGCAGGAACATCTACATCGGGTACACCCTTGAGCATAAGTCTGTGTCTGTACATCTCCAAAGACGCATGACATAATGGACATTCTGTAGCTATTATGTCAGCTCCGTTTCTTTTAGCAGTTTGAAGTATCATCATTACAAACTTTTCGGAAACTTCCTCGTCGGAGAGAGAGTGAGGTCCACCACAACATTGGGTATGCATGGGTTCTATTTCAACGGAAGTTGCTCCTGCAGCTTCAAGTAAGGCTTCCATGTAGTAGGGATGCTCATCATCATCTGCGGTTTCTCTCTTTCTTGGTCTGTCTTGTTCTTCGTTCTCAGGTGCTAGGTGAGAATAAGTTCTTGAATAGAAATGAGGTCTTGTGTAGAGACAACCGTAGTAATTAGCAACTTTGAGACCTCTTAAAGGTTTTTTCGTTCTTTCCTTTACTTTTTCAGGACCTGCTTCGTGATAAAACCATTCCAGTATATGGTAAGTATGGGGAACTGTATCTAAGGGTTTCTCTCCGGCTTCTTGGAGAAGTTGATTTATCCTATCCAGCGTGTTTTTATCCGTTTCGAGGAAGTATTCCGCCCTTTGAAGTGAAAAGGAACATCCGTTACAGGGAGCTACTATTGTGCTGTGTCCCTGTTGTCTCGCAAGAGACATATTTCTCGCATTGAGAAGCATCGTTCCCCAGAATGTTATGTTCTTCGTTTCCATTGCACCGCAACAGTTATAGTCTTCCAAATAGTCGAGTTCCAGTCCGAGCTCTTTTGCGACTATCCTTGTTGAAACATCATAAGCCCTTGCAGCACCTTCGAGAGAACATCCGGGATAGTACGCAACTTTTTTCCCTATACCACCTAAAGGCGGTTTTCTAAATTGTACAGGTACTGCCATCTTTTGACCTCCTTAAATCAATTAATGAAACTCTACACCTTCTTCTTGAAGCACCTTCCTGAGGACTTGCTTCATCTTGCTCCAGTTTTTGGTTTTCGGATGGATTAGCATATGTTTCACATTAAGCATAAGAAAGTCTATGTTCATATTCTTGATAGGTTTAATTGCAAGAGTTTTTAGCCACTCGGGAATATTACCAAATAGAGGAATAGGCTTTTTAAGTATAGGGTCTTTAAATACCTTATATCCTTGCTTTTCTATCCATCCGAAGAGCAACTCTCCGTCTTCAATTCTCCCATACTCAACAACCTGTTCTAAGAAGAATTTATCGAACTTCTTAGAAGGATACTCCTCTATCAATCCTCTTTTTGCCAATACCCTGAGAATAGCTTTTAGTACTTCTTCAACGAGAACTCCCTTGGGACATCTGTGGGTGCATTTGTGACAAGATACACATCTCCACATTACATCCGCTCTTTTCTGGAGTTCATCTACCATTCCTAATCTTGCAAGATAGATAAAGTGTCTCGGATTGTACCTTTCATCCCAGTAATTGTGAACGGGGCAAGAGGCCGT
>DQVZ01000243.1 GCA_015661465.1 Aquifex aeolicus | reverse complement strand
TGACACTTTAACCCTCCTGACTATAAAAGACAAAAACATAGATGTAAAAATTTTTAGCGGAAAATCTTACGGGGTTTTTTACGGAAGCCTTAAACGTATAGATGGGTTTATCTATTTAAAAAATTATAAAGCTCAAAGAAAAAATTTGTTGGTTGAAATACAAAAAGGAGAAATAACCTTTAAATTCGTAAAAAATAAACTTTACTTAGACGGCCAAGTAGATTCTCTAAAGATTAAAGAGAAAAATTTTATCCTCGAGACCTTTGCAAAAATTCATTTGAAAAAAGAAGAAAGCATTTATCTTAAAGTAGACGGGTCTTTAGAGGCCAATATATTGGACAAAATTGTCTTTAGGGATTTTCGCTACTCTTCAACTTACGATGGAAAAATTTTTAAAATCTCGGGAAATTCATCGGATAGCGAGCTTAAATTACACTACAATACAGAAAAAAAATCAGGAAACATTCGAGGTTTTTATAAAGGAGAATTTACGGAAGCCGAATTTAAGGGAAAACTTATAAAGGATTATTTAGAAATTAAATACTCGACCCGTTACAAGCTATTGGGGGATAAGCTCTCACTGAAGGGTGTTATAAAAAGAAAGGGGGAAAAAGTATCCATCATACTCTACCCATATACTTTTAAAGGAAAAACGGTATCTTACAGGTTTAAAGGCTTTGACTTCACAAAGGAAGGGAAAAAACTTTTCATGAATTTTAAGGGTATTGAAGTCAAAGTTCTAAATAGAAGAGTGTTGGAAGTATCAAGCAGTAAAGGAACGGGAACCTTAAACAACTTTGAGTTCGAGCCATTTAAACTTTCCGGAATTATAAATGGAGAGGTAAATTTAATTTACAGAAAGGGTCTATTGATAAACTCCCGTGGATATCTGGATATCTCTCTCCTTTCCAAACATATAGGTTCTCTGATAAGAGGAAGTTTTCACGGAAAGCTAAATTACAGTTTTGAATTTAAGAAGGGAAGTTATCTATTTGAGGCTAAAAATGAGGAGCCTGTAAAAGTTTTTTCCCAATATTTTCCCCAACCTTTTGATAGTGCTATGAGTCTTGAACTTGATAAAAAGGGTCTTCGCTTCGCCTTAACGGGCTGGTTCGAGAAAGGATTCATAAACGCTTATACTTTCTCGGAAAATCTTAAGGATTTTAATGTGGAGATAGTATTTAATGAAGTTCCCTTAAGAATTGTGAACGATATAAGAGCTCGTATTTTGGCAGATGGAAGGGGTAGTGTAAAAGTTAAAAATTTCAAAGAAATTTCTGTAAAATTGAATACTAAATTCGACGGATATGTTAAAGTTAAGAAAATTAAAAGAACTCAAAAAAAAGAAAAAGAACATCTCCCCGTAAAAATATCCCTCGATATAAATTTTGAAACCAAAAACGGAATTATAGTAAGGCTACCTGAAGGAAGGCTCTTTACTGCTATAAAAGGGAAAATTTACGGTAAATTTCCGGATATTAACTATAAAGTACACACGGTGTTGAGGTCGGGCATTTTAAACTATTTCGGAAAAAAATTCTTCGTTAGTATGAGTGAAATAACGTCTATTAAAGGAGAAAATAAGAATATTACCGAGCTTTCCCTTAATTTGAACACAGTAGAAGATGACTATAAGATTTTCCTAAGTGTCCGGGGGACTGTTGACAATCCGGAGATTTACTATTTCTCCGAACCACCACTCAGCAGACAGGAAATACTCCTTAGACTCATTAGCGGAGATTCTCAGGAGGGGGTACTTCCCGTTGCAGACGTTATTTTAGAGGAGCTTAAGATACTCGGTACTGTGAAAGGTAATTTGGAGAAACTTCTGGATTTGAAAGTGGACATTGGGATTAAAACGGAAATCACGGGTGAGATGGGAGCTATTGTACGCCTAAAGAAGAATTTAGGAAGATTTTTCTCCGTTTATTATCAGGTAAGCACAACCGAGGATAAAAGGGATACTTTCTTTAGCGGAGAGCTAAAGGTCCCGGCTGACATAGATATTGGGTTTAGGTTCTTTATGTATTCTGATAACACAACAGAGTATAAATTAAGATATGTTAAAGAGTTCGACTTCTGATATGGATACCCAATTTCTGTGTGATTTTATAGATAATCTCCTCGCTAACAATGGCTTGAAATTAAAAAGAGCTATAGGAGTAGGATTATTTTTATTCAATAAATTAAGGAATAAAGCACCGAACTACATATTAGACAACCTCAAGGAACTGGATAAGCTTTCATTGGAAAAGAAGAAAGCCATTTTGAAAGAAGTAAAGAAATTTCTGGAAGAGCAGAAGAAAAATCTTCAGACAAAGTCTATCCTTCCGAGGGAGGAAAGGAAACCTATAGATTTATTCTTTAAGTCTATAGATAGTGTCAAGATACTAAGCAAAACGGAGAAGAAAACACTCAAAGCCCTAGGAATAGAAACTGTTTACGATGCTTTGTTCTATTTTCCCGAAAAGTATGAAGATAAGAGATTGAACAACTGGATAAAAACGGCAAAGGTAGGGGAAAAGGTAGCTCTTAAAGTGAGAATTCAGGAAGTAAGAAAGTTGGATGACGGTAAGTACTCTTTTGAGGTGATATGTAGCGATGGAACAGGAACTCTCAGCCTAAAATACAGGTACAAAAACACATCTTTCGCCTATAAAGCTTTTAAAAGGGGATTGGAGATAGTAGTTTACGGAAAACTCAAAAGCTACAAAGGGGAAAAGTACATGGTACACCCTGAAGTAAAAACCGTAAACAATGAAGAACTTGGAAAAATCTTACCAGTTTACTACGTGAGAAAAAGGGGTGAACTTCAGGAAATCTCTTCAAAAACCAAACAAAAGAGAGTAAGAAAAGCTCT
>DQVZ01000191.1 GCA_015661465.1 Aquifex aeolicus | reverse complement strand
GGAGCAACGGCATTAATATACTTCCTAGGAGGAATAGCTTTTATAAATTTAATATTCTCGGTATTTATACCACCCTTACTTCTCGGAATTTTAATGTTTCTCGGACTTTACATATTTTATGGTCTCGGCAACGGTGCAACGTTCCAGCTGGTTCCTCACAGATGGCCTTATAAAACAGGACTTATGACGGGCATTATAGGTGCAGCCGGAGGCATAGGAGGATTTTATCTTCCAACAGTAAACGGAATAGTTTACGACCTTACAGGACATTACAATATGGCATTTGCTATTTTCGGAAGTATTGCCCTAATCATAGCTTTAATTGTAAAACTTCTCCACTCTCAATGGATGGAATGGGCTTATGTAAGGTACGATTACGAACAGGAGAAATTGGTGGGAATAGACCCGAAAAGCGGAAGAGTTTTGGTGGAATTGGCTAAATAAAATTTGGCATAGAACTTGCAAATAGATTTGCATGAGGGAAGCAAGATTTCAATGTCCCTATTGCGGGGTCGGGTGTGGTTTATTTATAAATGAAAAGGGCAAGATTAAAGGCGATTTTGAACATCCTGCAAATAAGGGAGATATATGTAAGAAACCCGTATATCTACCGAAAATTTACGAAAAAGGTAGAATAGAGAGACCTCTATACAGAGAGAATAAATCCGAACCTTTCAAGGAAATATCCTGGGAAGAAGCTTATGAAATCCTGAAAAGGAAAATCCTTTCCTTAAAGCCGGAGGAGCTCTACTTTTATATATCCGGACAGCTTTTAACGGAAGACTCTTACGTGATAAATAAATTCGTTAAAGGATTTTTGAAAACCAACAACATAGATGCGAACTCAAGACTATGTATGGCTTCCGCTGTGAGTGCCTATAAAATGGTTTTTGGCTCGGATGGACCCCCTTGCACCTACGAGGATATAGATGATGCAGATGTATTCCTTTTTATCGGGTCAAATGCTGCAATAGCCCATCCCGTGCTTTTCAAAAGGGTAATAAAACGGAAAAGACAGATTAGTGATTCTTTGATAATTACAATAGACCCTGTTGAGACAGAAACCGCCAGGAAAAGTGATGTGTTTATACAGATAAGAGCGGGAACGGATACGGTTTTTCTAAATTCCGTTTTATACGTACTCTATAAGAAGGGCTGGATTGATTACGAGTTTATTGAAAAGTATACAGAAGGCTTTGACAAAGCCCTACAGCAGGCGAGGAAATTCCCACCCGAAGTAGCAAGTAGTATCTGCGATGTAAAAGAAGAAGACATATACCTAATAGCGGAAATTTTTGTAAAGAGCAAAAAACTTATATCCTTTTGGTGTCAGGGCCTAAACCAATCAGTAAACGGTGTAATGAAAAACATAGCATTAATAAATCTTCATCTTGCAACGGGAAGACTCAACTCTAAAGGTTGTCCCTTTTCCTTGACAGGACAACCTAACGCCATGGGGGGAAGAGAAGTTGGATACCTTTCCAACGGACTTCCGGGCTACAGAGATGTAAGAAACGAGGAAGATAGAAAATTCATTGAGAATTTCTGGGGAGTAGAGGGTATAAAGGAAACGCCGGGACCTACTATAACGGAAGCTATAGACTTAATCCTCCGTGGTGAAGTAAAGTTTTTATGGGTTGTGTGTACTAATCCAGCGGTATCTTTACCTTCTTTAAAGAAAGTAGAAAAGGCTCTGGAAAAAGTATTTTTGGTTGTTCAAGATGCTTATTACAACGATACTGTAAACTTTGCAAATCTGGTTTTACCTGCAGCACAGGTGGGAGAAAAAGAGGGGGTGATGACAGGCTCCGACAGGACTATTACTCTATGTGAAAAATTCAGGGAACCCGTAGGAGAAGCTAAACCTGATTGGAAGATTTTTACAGAACTTGCAAAACACATGGGAGGAGAAAACTTATTCCCTTATCGGAAGGCTGAGGATATATTCAACGAGTTTAAAAACACCACAAAGGGTCGTTTATGTGATATTTCACATTTGAGCTATGAAGACCTTCCCGCAAGATGGGGAAGAAAGTGGCTTTATGAAAATATGAGATTTCCCACAAAAAGCGGAAAAGCTAAGTTCCATCCGGCATACTTTGATTTAGCTTCGGAAAAAGGTGAGTTTATACTCCTCACGGGAAGGCTAAAGAACCAATGGCACACCATGACTAAGACCGGAAAATCTCCGGAGCTTCTTAAGGGAGAAGTTCCTCCCTTTGTGATTATGAACCCTAAGGATGCTCAGGAGTTAGGTATTGGAGAGTGGGATATAGTAAAGATTTTTTCCGATAAAGGAGAAATAGAAAGAGTTGTTATTTTCGGAAATATAAAAAGAAGACATATATATGCACCTTTTGGATATCCGCGTGATTTCGGAGAACCTACAAATATGCTTGTGTCCGACAGGGTTGACCCTATTTCAAAAGAGCCGGACCTAAAGTATGCAGGGGTAAACGTTAAGGTTGAAAAGAAGGTTCTTAAATAGGATATTTATTTATCGCGGAGGTCAAAAATGAATTCCGTAAAGGAAATGCTAAAGGAAAAAGCGGGATACATTTTATCTACACTTATGTCCCAAGGAGGAGAGTACGGAGAAATTTTTTATGAAAAATCAAGAACCACAAGGATGTCCTTGGAAGATAGAAAGATAGATAAATTATCCCACGGTTTTGACGAAGGAGTAGGGCTCAGATTAATAAAAAACGGCGAAACCTATTACGGTTATACGACTAATCCCACATTCGAAAATCTGAAGGAGCTTGCTAAAATCCTAGCCAGAGGAGAGGGACACGGACCGGTAGCTATAGGAAAGAGCTACATTCGGGGATGGACGGAAGTTCTTATAGACCCCGATAAAGAGAATTTAAAATTTAGAGCGGAAATTTTAAAAAGAGCGGATGATAAAGCGAGAAGTTTTGGAGATAGCATTAAGCAGGTTCTCGCTGTTCTTATGGATAAAAGTCGCGAAATCTTGATAATAAATACACTGGGAGAAATAGCCGAAGATATCCAAAAAAGGGTAGTTTTCTTTGTAGAAGTTGTGGCGAGTGACGGAGAAATCCTCCAAAGGGGATACGAAAGCCTGGGAGGAAGAAAGGGATTTGAAATTTTTAACGAAGTTCCTCCTGAAGTGATTGCCGAAAAAGCGGCAAAGAGAGCACTTTTAATGCTCAAAGCAAAACCAGCTCCTGCGGGAACTTTTACGGTTGTTATGTCTTCGGAAGCCGGAGGGACAATGATACACGAAGCAGTTGGACACGGCCTTGAAGCCGATCTAGTTCAGCAAGGACTATCTGTATACGCTGGAAAATTGGGTGAGAAAGTTGCTTCTGAGCTTGTCACAGTAGTGGACGATGCAACCCTTCCGTCCAACAACGGGTCGTTTACAGTAGATGATGAAGGTGTTCCTGCCCAGAGAAAGGTTCTTATAAAAGATGGTATTCTTGTAGGATATATGTACGACAGACTGAGGGCTATGAAGGATGGTGTAGATAGTACGGGAAACGGTAGAAGACAGAGCTATGCACATATTCCCATCGTCAGGATGACAAATACATTCATAGACAGAGGTAAAGACAATCCGGATGACATAATAAAAGATACAAAAAAAGGTATTTACGTTGTAAAAATAGGAGGAGGAGAGGTAAATACAGTTACGGGAGACTTTGTGTTT
>DQVZ01000110.1 GCA_015661465.1 Aquifex aeolicus | reverse complement strand
TATTGCAACGGAATCGTAAGCCTGGAGAAGTGGATAGATAAACTCGTGAATGTATATAGGAATACCTTCTCTAAATCTTTTAGAGAAATCGTCTCTTTCGAGCATCCTCGCTACCGTATACTTTGCACAAAGCTCTATCAATCCCTTTGTTCCCAATTTCTCCAACCAGGTTGAGTTAAAGACCACTTTAGTTTTTTCCGGTATGAGAACTTTAAAAACTTGAAGTTCATAAGTCTTTGCGTTTTCTACAACCTGTTCTCTCGATAATGGCGGTCTGGTTTCGTTTCTTCCGGTAGGGTCTCCTATCATTGCTGTAAAGTCTCCGATAATGAAGTATACCTCGTGTCCGAGTTGCTGAAACTGCCTGAGTTTTTGAAGTAAAACCACGTGCCCCAGGTGAAGGTCAGGAGCAGTAGGGTCAAAGCCTGCTTTTATTCTCAGAGGTCTCCCTTTTTTGAGTTTTTTAAGAAGTTCCTCTTCTTCTATTATTTCAACAGTTCCTTCCTTTATTAGTTTTAGTTGTTCCTCGGGAGTCATACTTGAAGATTATAAAACTTTAAATTTTGTGTTCTCGTCCTATCAAAAGCCTGCCTATATTGTCCTTATGCTTATATAACACCAGCAAAGAGATTATCAAAGCCATGAATATGAGTTTCAATGGATATTCAAATATTACGAGCAGAGGTACAGAGATAAAAGAGGCTATTATTGAGCCTAGGGAAACGTATCTGGTCTCATACACTACAAGCAACCACGTTAGGAAGGATAAAAAAGCCGCATTTACAGATACAGCAAGGAGTACTCCAAAGGCTGTCGCTACACCTTTTCCACCTCTAAATTTGAAGAATAAAGGATACATATGACCAACTACAGAAGCTATCCCTACGAAAAAAGTAATCCAAGAGTCCAATCCATGAATCTTTATGGCCAACAGAGTAGGTATAAAACCCTTAAGCATGTCCAGTATAAATACCAATATTCCGTATTTCTTTCCGAGGGCACGGGAAACATTTGTGGCCCCTATATTTCCGCTACCTATTTCCCTAAGGTTTACTCCTTTAAGCCTGGCGATAATTTCTCCGAAAGTCAAAGAGCCCAATAGATAAGCAATTATTACCAGAAGCATACCGTCCATAGGCGTTATCTATAATATACTATTAATTTCTTATGGGTTTTAGACTGGGAATTGTAGGACTACCTAACGTGGGAAAATCCACATTGTTTAATGCACTTACCAAGACTATGAAGGCACAAGCTGCAAATTATCCCTTTTGTACCATTGAACCTAACGTAGGTGTTGTGGAAGTTCCCGACAAAAGACTTTATAAACTTGCACAGCTCGAAAAATCCGAAAAGATAACACCGACGTTTATAGAGTTCGTGGATATAGCCGGGCTGGTAAAGGGTGCAAGTAAAGGGGAAGGTCTCGGAAACCAATTTCTCGCACATATAAGGGAAGTAGATGCTATTGCTATGGTACTGCGCGCTTTCGAGGACGAAAATATAGCCCATGTTGAAGGCTCTGTGGATCCCATAAGAGATAAGGAGATTGTGGAAATTGAACTAATAGCCAAAGACTTGGAGAGTGTAAATAAAAGATTGGAAAAAGTTCAAAAAGTTGCAAAAAGCGGAGACAAAAAAGCCAAAGAAGAGCTTCATCATCTCATGAGACTAAAGGAAATTCTCGAGGATTTGGAACCTGTAAGAAAACACATCGGTAATCTTCCCGAGGAAACCGTAAATTATGCGAGGAATACCCTTTTTCTATTAACCATAAAGCCTGTAATGTATATAGCAAATATTTCTGAAAAGGACTTACCGGAAGGGGAGGAAAATGTTCACGTAAAGAGAATTAAAGAAATGGCAAAAGAAGAAAAAGCTCCTGTAGTAGCGATAAACGCCGAGCTGGAAGCTCAGATAGCGGAACTCACGGAGGAAGAACAAAGGGAACTTTTGGAAATTTACGGATTAAAAGAGCCGGGACTCAGTAAGGTGATAAGAACGGGATATAGCTTGTTGGATTTAATAACCTTCTTTACCACAGGTAAAAAGGAAACGAGAGCTTGGACGGTGAAGAAGGGAACAAAAGCACCTCAGGCGGCAGGTAAAATCCACTCAGATATGGAGAGAGGATTTATAGCAGCTGAAGTGATAAGCTACGAAGACCTTGTAAAAGTCGGTTCATGGAACAACGCGAAGGAACAAGGTTTAATAAGGTTGGAAGGCAAAGATTATGAAATACAGGATGGAGATGTTGTTTACTTCAGGTTTAACGTTTAGTATTTATTTTAATATCATACTTTTCGGAGGAAGTAAATGGCAAAAGTCAAGGGTCTAAAGTGTAGAGAATGCGGAAGGGAATATTCTGCAGAGCCAATACACGTCTGTGAATTCTGTTTCGGACCGCTGGAAGTAGTTTACGATTATGAAGAAATAAAGAGGAATATCTCAAAGGAAAAAATAGAAAAAGGACCAAAGAGCTTGTGGAGATACGTTGACTTACTCCCTGTTGAAAACCCAACAGTAGGATTGACGGCAGGTTTTACACCGCTGAAGAAAGCCGAAAAACTCGGGCAAATTTTAGGGTTAAAAAACCTTTTCATAAAGGACGATAGTGTTAATCATCCAACACTTTCCTTTAAGGACAGAGTAGTTTCTGTAGCCCTATCAAAGGCTAAAGAGTTCGGTTTTGATACGGCAGCCTGTGCTTCTACCGGAAATCTTGCTAACTCGGTAGCGGCACACTCGGCTCAGGCTGGAATGAACTGTTTCGTTTTTATACCTGCTAATCTTGAGTCTCAAAAGATTATCGGTTCACTGGTGTTTAATCCCACAGTTGTGGCAGTTGAAGGAAATTATGATGATGTAAACAGACTATGTTCCGAGATTGCCAATGACCTCGGTTGGGCATTTGTGAATATAAACATAAGGCCTTATTACGCCGAAGGTTCTAAAACACTTGCTTTCGAAGTTGCGGAACAGCTGGGCTGGAAATCGCCGGATGTAGTGGTGGCTCCGGCTGCATCCGGTTCTCTTTATACTAAAATTTGGAAAGGCTTTAACGAGCTTAAAAAGGTCGGCTTAATAGATGAAGTCAAAACCAGAATGTACGGAGCGCAAGCTGAAGGATGTTCTCCTATCGCTCAAGCCTGGAGAGAGGAATGGGACTTTATAAAACCTGTAAAGCCAAATACCATAGCTAAATCCATAGCTATAGGAAATCCTGCAGATGGTATTTACGCTCTTCAAGTTGCAAAGGAAAGTAATGGCGCATGGGAGACTGCAACAGATGAGGAAATAATTGAAGGTATTAAGCTTCTTGCTGAAACCGAAGGTATATTTACGGAAACAGCAGGGGGAACAACAATAGCAGTTCTCAAGAAGTACGTGGAAAAAGGTATGATTTCTCCCGAAGAAACGGTGGTAGTCTATATCACAGGAAACGGTTACAAAACTATGGAAGTCCTTGAAGGAAAATTGAGTTATCCTGTAAGAATTAAACCCTCTTTAAAAGATTTCAAGGAAAAAGTTCTTGCGAGGGTATAAATATGAAGGAGTTCTTTCTTTTTCTTCACGTAGTTCTTGCTACTTTTTGGGTAGGCGGTATGATTTTCCTTTCCCTTGTAGTTGTTCCGTACCTGAAAAATAAGCCAGAAATAAGAAATGAAGCTTTTCAAGAGGTCGGTAAACGCTTTTCCCTATACGGAACCTTTATATCCTTGTTTTTATTGTTAATCACTGGGTTAGTAAACACTTATTTATTACATGGGGGGTTCAGAAGAAGCATTTACGAGAAGCTCTTTCTCTTTTTTATAGTTGTTGCTATTTCTCTCGCCCATGACCTTTGGGCAGGAAAAAAAGCACTTTACTCGGAGTACCATAGAAAATGGGCAAAGTGGTTGGGAATAGCTAATTTGATAATAAGTCTTATGCTCGTTTACATGGGGGTAAGAATAAGACTGGGTTTATAAGTTAAAATTGTTTAGATGAAACTTCTTCTTCTGATACTTTTTACTATCGGATTTGCTCTGGGAGATATTGTTGCTCAGATTAATGACATAAAAATATCGAACAAGGAGTTTAATAAAGTTTTCCATCTTTTTTGGAAAATGGTTTCTCATCTTTCCTCTGCCAAACCAACCAGACGGGATAAAAGGATATTTTTAATTGACTACGTTG
>DQVZ01000075.1 GCA_015661465.1 Aquifex aeolicus | reverse complement strand
GAAGAAAAAATTAGAGAGGACTTAAAGCAAAGAATTGAAAAATTGAGAAATCAGGTTATAGAAGATAGGGTTGCTGATAAATTAGTAGAATTACACGATATGGAAATACCTCAAACACTTCTAAGAAGGGAGGTTTCTTTCCTTATAGAAAGAAGGCAAAATGAATTAAAAGCTTTCGGCATAGACCCTAGATACGTTGACGTAAAAAAACTCACCGAAGAGGTAAAACCTATAGCTGAATCGAATATAAAACTCAGATTTATACTCGACAAGTACGCTCAAGAGAATGGTATAGAGCCTACCGAAGATGATATAGAAGACCAGTACAAGGAGTTAGCAGAGCAATATCAAACAACTGTAGAAGAAATAAAGAAGTACTTTAAGGAACAGGGGTTGGAACCCGTAGTATCGGAGGACGCAAGGAGGAAAAAGGCCCTTAGAGATATAATTGCGAAGGTCGAAGTTGTGGAAGAGGAGGTAAAGAATGAATCCAAAGGAAATAGTTAATCAGCTTGTTCCGATAGTAATCGAACAAACTCCGAGAGGAGAAAGAGCCTTTGACATATACTCGAGACTTCTCCAAGACAGAATAGTCCTGTTAGGCTTTCCCATAGATGACCACGTTGCTAATCTTATAGTGGCACAGCTCCTTTTCTTAGAAAGTCAAGACCCGGAAAAAGATATATATCTCTATATAAACTCTCCCGGTGGGTCGGTAACTGCAGGGCTTGCTATTTACGACACGATGCAGTACATAAAGCCAGATGTGGTAACTATATGTATGGGACAGGCAGCGTCTATGGGAGCAATCCTCTTAGCTGCTGGTGCACCAGGAAAGAGATATGCCCTTCCTCACTCGAGAATAATGATTCATCAACCGCTTGGCGGTATTCAAGGACAAGCTACTGATATAATAATCCACGCAGAAGAAATAAGAAGAATAAAAGAAATGCTTATAGATATTCTTGCAAAACATACCGGACAACCTAAGGAAAAAATAACCGCAGATATAGAAAGAGATTACTTTATGTCTCCCCAGGAAGCTAAAGAATACGGACTCATAGACAAAATTATTGAAAAAAGAGAATAAAGGAAATAGGTTTTAACGAATGGTTATGAAGCAGGATAAACAGTTTTGCTCTTTTTGCGGTAAGAGACAGGATGAAGTCCTTGTTCTGATAGCCGGTCCTAATGATACTTATATTTGTGATGATTGTGTAGAGAAATGTTATCACATAGTTAAGGAAAACCGGGAGTCTTCCTACAACTTTGAGCTAAGGGATATTCCTAAACCGGAGCAGATTAAGAAAATTCTTGACGAATACGTTATAGGACAGGAAAGAGCGAAGAAAATTCTTTCCGTTGCGGTATACAATCACTATAAAAGAATAAAAGCAAAAGAATCGGGATTTGTTCTCGATGACGTTGAGCTTGAAAAGAGTAATATACTACTCATAGGTCCCACAGGCTCAGGAAAAACACTCCTGGCAAGAACACTTTCAAAAATACTCAATGTACCCTTTGCAATAGCTGATGCTACATCTTTGACGGAAGCGGGATACGTCGGTGAGGATGTCGAAAACGTTCTTGTAAGACTCCTTCAAGCTTGTGATTACGATGTGAAAGCGGCTCAAAAGGGGATTGTCTATATAGATGAAATAGATAAAATCGCTAAAAAAAGCGGTATAAATCCGTCAATAACTAGAGATGTTTCGGGTGAAGGTGTTCAACAGGCTTTGCTGAAAATAGTTGAAGGAAGTTTAGTAAACGTTCCACCTCAGGGAGGAAGAAAACATCCTCATCAGGAATTTATTCAGGTAGATACAACAGACATACTTTTCATTTGCGGAGGAGCTTTTGTAGGACTTGAAGACATAATAAAGCAAAGACTTGGAAAATCAAGGGTTGGTTTTGAAGCAGAAATAAAGAAGGTAGATGCAAACCAAAATCTTTTGGAACTGGTAGAGCCTGATGACTTGATAAAATACGGAATGATACCCGAGTTTATAGGAAGATTTCCCGTAATAGCAACATTAAGAGAACTAAGAGAAAGCGAACTAGTAAAGATATTAGTAGAACCGAAAAATGCTCTCGTAAAACAATATAAAAAACTTTTTGAGCTGGAAGGTGTTAAACTCACGTTTACCGATAATGCCCTTAAGGAAATAGCGAGGGAAGCCATAAGGAGAAAAACAGGTGCAAGAGGATTGAGAGCTATTATGGAAGAGATAATGACAGATATAATGTTCGAGGTACCCTCCTTGACAGGAGTAAAAGAAGTAATTATAGATGAAGATGTAGTGAAAAATAAGGAAAAACCTAAACTCCTTTTTGAAGAGGCGGTATGAAGCCAAAAGTAAGGTTTGTTGACATAAAACCATATGGCGAAAAGTTTCTACTCAGTGACCCTATCGGTATCTCTCCCCCTCTTCTTATAACACCTGATTTGCTTTTTATACTTTCACTACTTGATGGAAGCAGAGAAATCAGAGAAGTACAGGTTGAATTTTTAAAAGGAACTGGGAAGATAATAGCTTCTGATGAACTTCTAGAAATTATCAAATTTTTGGATGAAAATTTTCTTCTTTATAACGAAAGATTTATAAGCAAATTGAAAGAGGAAAGGCAAAAACTGTTCCAAAAGGGATACAGGGAACCTTCTCACGCAGGAGAAGCGTATCCCAATGAACCAGAAAAATTGAAAAGCTTTATAGAGAATACCTTACAAGATGGAGAAAATTTTCAAGAAAACGCAGTAGGGATTATAGTACCCCACATGGATTTACGAGTTGCAAACAAAGTTTACGGAAAAGTTTACTCACTTATCAAAGGTAAAAATCCAGACTTGGTAGTTCTTTTAGGAGTTTCCCATTACTTTCACGAAACACCTTTTTCTGTATTACCCTTAGACCTAAAAACTCCGCTTGGTTTTCTTAAGGTAGATAATGAAAGAATAAAAGAGTTAAAGAAAATGTTTGAATACGACTTGTTTCATGATATCTTGGCGTATAAAAAGGAACATTCTATAGAGTTTCAAAGTATATTCCTCAATTATCTTTTTCCCGAAGCAAAAGTAATACCTGCGATTGTATCCTATGGAGATGAAAAGCTCCTAAAAGAAATAGCAAAAAAGATAACACGCGTTATAGAAAATTCTTCCAATCCGCTCATAATATCCAGCGTGGATTTTTCCCATGTGGGTAAAAAATTCGGAGATTCCGTATCTTACGACCCTTCCTTTAGAGATACGGAGTATATAGAGCTTCTGAAGGAGTTAAAAAATGAAGAAGCATTTAAGTTACTCCTGTCCGATAATAACAAAACCCGAATAGATGGTCAATACACAAATTTCGTATTTTTGGATATTCTTAAAAACTTGGGAGTAAAAAAAGGGAAACTTGTAGATTACGAAATTTACCATGAGGATTTCACAGACTCTAAAGTTTCCTATGCAGGACTGGTGTTTAGTTAAACCTTCAATTCTTTGATCCAGTTCCAGTTTCCCTTAAACCATTCAACGGTCTTTTTTATTCCTTCTTCTAAGGAGGTTTTTGGAGTCCAATCTAAGAGTTTCCGGGCTTTTTCTATATCTGCCCAAGTTTCCTTCATATCGGCTTTGTGGAAATCTCTATAAATTACCCGAACCTTTTTACCGGTATACTCCTCTATCAGATTTATCAACTCTTTTAAAGTTCTGGGCCTATTATTACCTATATTTATAATTTCATAACCTTTTAATCTGAGAGCTCTTACTGTAGCTTCTGCTACATCCTCAATATAGGTAAAATCCCTTTTTTGGGTTCCGTCTCCGAAGACCTCTATGGGTAATTCCTTGAAAGTTTTGTAAATAAAACTAAACACCGCCATATCGGGTCTTCCTGCAGGTCCGTAAACGGTAAAATATCTTAAAATTATCACGTCAATACCGTATAAATAATGGTAAGTGTACGCGGTCACTTCCGCAGACCTTTTGCTCGCCGCGTAAGGAGATATGGGAGTATTTACTGGGAGGTCTTCCTTAAAAGGCACAGATTGACCGGCATAAAGAGAAGAGGTAGAGGCTAAAATAAGTTTGTTCACTCCGTATTTTTTCATAAGTTCTAAAAGATTCAAAGTTCCCAAGGTGTTGGTGGAATAATATACAAAAGGATTCTCTATAGAGTGTCTGACCCCGGCCCTTGCTGCTTCATTTATGACAGCATCAAAAGAGTACTCCTGGAAAATAATTTCTAAGGCTTCCCTGTTTTCTATATCTAATTTGTAAAACTTAAAATTTGTATATTTTTTTAAGGTTTCTATACGGTACAGTTTCAATCTAGGGTCGTAGTAGTTATTCAGATTGTCTACACCTACAACTTCGTATCCACTTTTAAGCAAATTTTCAGCTACTTTCCAACCTAT
>DQVZ01000174.1 GCA_015661465.1 Aquifex aeolicus | reverse complement strand
GGTAGTAAGATAAAAGCTCCACCGGAAGTTACTGAACATTTTCAAAATCTTCAGAATGTCGAAATACTGTTAAGACACAGACCTATAGAGATTGTAGGAGATAAAGTCGTTAAGGGAGTTAAACTCAAAGATTTGGAAAAGAAAGAAGAAAAACTCCTGGAAGTAAACGGCGTGTTTATTTTCCTTGGAGGAACAAAACCATCCGTAGATTTTCTTATGGGGCAAGTTGAGATGACAGAAGGAGACTGTATAATGGTAAACGAAGAGATGATGACATCTGTACCCGGTGTATTTGCCGCAGGAGATGTTTTATGTAATGAGGTAAAGCAAGCTGTAGTTGCGGCCGCTATGGGATGTAAAGCTGCCCTTGCAGTGGATAAATTCCTCAGCGGTAAAAAGAAGATAGTTCCTCAGTGGTAAGAAATTCTTTCTGGCATACGAGCTTTTCCCATTCTTCCCTCTTTACTTTTCCTCTCAAAAAATTTGATGGTACCGCTTTAGGAGGTGGGTTCCTAACAATACTTAGCTACTTTCTCCCAAAAGCTTGAAATTTTTCAATAAGGAGTAAAATTAAATAGGTATTGTACGCTATTGCCTTCTAAGAAGGGACGGTACGTGATGAAAAGACTTCTACTAATAGGTCTCGGACAAAGAGGTAGAAATTCTTTGGGAAAAAACGGAATCCTTAATCGAGGTTGTGCAAGGTAAACCTGTAGAAGTTTATAAGAATGTATTAATTAATCGTTTGTCCCGCTGCCGTAAGCACATAAATCCCTTATTACACATTTATCACATTGAGGATTTTTCGCCTTGCAGATAGTTTTACCGTGGGTAAGGAGAAGAAGGGAGAACTTCGTCCAAAACTCCTTGGGAACTATATCCATAAGTTCCCTTTCCATTTTGTCAGGATTTTTTTGTTTGCTAAGACTTATCCTCTGGGTTACTCTGTGAACGTGGCGGTCTACTATTATCGCTGGAAGATTGTAAGCACCGCCTATAACCATATTTGCCGTCTTCCTTCCCACTCCCGGAAGCTTAACCAATTCATCAACAGTTTTAGGAACTTCTCCATTGTAAAATTTCACTAACTTCTCACAGCACTCTTTTAGGAGTTTTGCCTTCCTGCGGTAAAAGTTTATACGTTTCAAATCGTTTTGAAATCCTTCAAGATTAGCATCGGCTATATCTTTTGGGGTTTTATACTTCTTAAAAAATTCCTTAGCAACTTCATTGACTACCTTGTCGCTTTCTTGAGCTGCAAGTATGGCCATAACAAGGAGTTGAAAGGCATTTTCATACTCTAACTCTAAACGCGGGTTCGGGTATATTTTTTCTAATCTTTGTATTATTTCTGTAGTCTTTTTTCTAATTCCTTCAAGGTTTCCACCACTTTCGCTACGTGTCCCTTTGCCTTTACGTTTCGCCATTCTTTAATAATTCTACCCTTTTCATCTATTACAAAAGTAGAACGAATTATTCCCTTAGTTACCTTCCCATAAGCTTTCTTTTCTCCGTAGGCACCAAACAGCTGGGCAATCCTCTTATCAGGGTCTGACAGGAGGATAAAATTGAGTCCGTGTTTTTCCTTGAACTTTTTATGGGAATTCACACTATCAGGACTTATTCCTATAACTATATATCCCATTTCCTTGAGAATGTTTAGATTATCCCTAAAATCACAAGCTTCTTGAGTGCACCCGGGAGTATTATCTTTGGGGTAAAAGTAAAGAACTACCTTTTTTCCTTTAAATTCACGAATACATATTTCCCTTTCATTTCCTTTTTCATCTATTCCTTGAAGACAGAAATTGGGAATTACCTCTCCCTCTTGTAGCATAATAGGAATATTCTAAACTAATTTATAGTAATGAAGCTTTCCGCAGAAGCAAAACTCGGATTTTTTGTATTTACAGTAGCTTTGGCTTTTGCATTTCTGGTGATTACCTTCGGTGAAATACCGCTATTTAAGCCGAAAACAAAGGAATACATAGTATACTTCCAAGATGTTGCCGGACTTTCAAAGGGTGCAGAAGTAAGAGTAGCCGGAGTAAGAGCAGGGAAAGTAAAAGATGTTATCCTAGAGCAAGGTAAGGTAAAGGTAATATTTGAAATAAGAGAAGATATAAAAATCTATAGAGATACGAAAGCCTCAATAGGCACTCTAGGATTGATGGGGGACAAATACTTGTCCCTAAATCCCGGTAATCCTGAGACAGGCGAACTTCCTCCGCAACAGGTTATTAGGAAAACGGAGCTAGTAGGCGACACAGACAGACTTATAACCGAACTCACGAAAACTGCCCAAGAATTTAAAAATGTAGCCTACAATTTAAACGCAATCTTGGAGGAAAACAGAAAAAATCTAAGAGAAACTATAGCTAATCTTAATCTTCTTATAGCTACACTTAAAGAAATAACTATCCAGAATAGGGAAAACATAAATTTAGCTCTTAAAAATCTCCAAGAGTTAACAGAAAGTCTGAACAGAGACCTTCCGGTTCTTTTAGCTACACTTAACAAACTTGCTAAAGATATGGATAACATACTTTTGGAAAACAGGGAAGATATAAGGTCTATAGCTTATAACATGTCTGTAGTTTTAGAAAAAATCAAAGATGATATTCCAATTCTCGTAGAAAATCTTAAAGAACTTTCTATAAATCTAAACACCATTGTAAAGAATAATAAAGCAAATATACACCGTACTCTGGTTTCTTTAAGAGAAACAACGCAGAATTTATCCTTTGCTTCTGAGAGACTTGATAGAATACTAGCAGACCTCGAGAAAGGAAGAGGGACCTTAGGGAAATTCCTAAAAGATGATGAGCTTTATGTGAATATAACCAGAGGTGTAAAAACCCTTGGGAAAGCGGGAGAAGTTGTGGAAAAAACACGTCTATACATAGGCCTCAGAGGAGAGCTTTACAGGGAAGGAGATTCAAAGGGAATACTTACGGTTAAACTTCAGCCTGATAGTAAAAAGTATTACCTACTGGAACTTGTCGGCGACTCACGGGGAAGAGTTTACCGAGAGGAATATCTGGATGGAAGAGAGGTAATTAAAAAAGAGTTTAAACCTGAGTTTACCTTGCAGTACGCAAGGAATTTTACGCTATTCGGTAAAACGCTTACACTAAGAGGAGGACTTAAAGAGAGTACAGGGGGTATAGGTGCGGACTATTACTTAGACAAGCACAAATATCTATTTGCCGATATATGGGACTCAGGTAGAAAAGATAGACCTCAGGATGAAGATTTAAAGCCAAATCTCCAAGTAGGTATTCACTGGCACATAGGTAAGAACTTTTATGTAAGATTCGGAGGAGATGATTTACTCAATTCGAAACTTAGGGGAGTTTTTGGAGGAGCAGGATTTCTTTTTATGGATGAAGACCTGAAATATCTACTCGGGGCAATTGGTACCCCCCTTCCTTAGAATTTGTTTATTATTTAATATATAGAAATGTTTGAAAACCAAATGCAAAAACTTCTTAAAGTAAATCTAAATCTTAAGGAAAACGAACGTCTACTTATATTTACCGATGATTATAGAAAAGATTTGATAGATTTAGTAAATACAATAGAGGATTTGGCGAAAGAACTCACAAACTATGTGAAAAAAGTTATTTTTCCTACAACCGGCCAGCACGGCAGTGAACCCCCTGAGATTTTGTGGAGAGAAACCTTTGGAGAAAAAGCCGTAGAAATTCTAAAGGAAGAAGGTTTACTCGAAAAAATACTAAGTAAAGAACCTTACGACTTTAACAAGGTAGCAAAAATCCTAATGGATTACCACGTAGGAATACCTAATGTAGTTTTAGCTTTATCTCATTATTCAACTACACATACTACTTATAGGAAATTCCTTACCGATATTTTTAAAGTCAGATACGCATCAATGCCCTTATTTGAACCTGAAATGTTTCTGGGACCTATGGATGTAGATTGGGATTACGTTTCAAAGTTAAGTATAGATATAGCTGAAGTGCTCACAGAAGGTGAATACGTGGAAGTCGAAAGTCCATACGGAGTCAGGATGGAATTCTCTATTCAAGGAAGGAAAGGTATACCGGATACTGGCCTACTCATAGGACCCGGGACATACGGTAATCTCCCTGCGGGGGAAGCTTTTATAGCTCCTTTGGAAGAAAGTGCTTACGGTAGGCTTGTAATACTTTATGCACCCAATAGAAAGCTTGAGAGGGAGATTTCACTCCATTTTAAAGATGGAGCGGTGGATAGAATAGAAGGATTTGAAGATTATAGATACGAATTGGAAAAGGTTTTTGACAACTATCCGAATGCCAGGTATATAGCGGAATTCGGAATAGGAACTAATCCCAAAGCAAAGAGGCCGGATAATATCTTAGAAGCTGAAAAAATTATGGGAACTATCCACATAGCCATAGGAGATAACCACACCTTCGGAGGGAAGAATAAGGTTCCCTTTCATACAGATTATGTTGTTTTTGAACCAACTGTTGTTGTAGGAGGAAAAGGATGGCGAAAGGAGCTTTTGGTGAAGGGAAAACTCCAGAAGATTTAAAGATAGATCTGATTAAAAAGATACATTTATTCGAGGATTTGGCTTCTCAGGAGCTGAAAGATGTAGCGCAGTATATACAAGTAAGGAACTACGGAAAGGGCGAGTATATCTTCTTTGAGGAAGAAGCAGAACCGGGAATTTACATACTAGTTGAGGGACTTGTCAAACTTATAAAGGAAACCACCGACGGAAGAAGCATTATCGTAAGGTTAGTTTTCCCGGGAGAGGTATTTGGATGGATTGAATGGGGAAAAAGCGTTCCCAAATTCAAATACACTGCTATGTCAGCACTACCGTCTGCACTCCTATACATTTCCAACAAGGACTTTATAAATTTAGCGGTGAAATACCCGGCAATAGCTATAAAGCTTACCTGTGATGCAACCCATAATCTCCTACAGACTTACGAGGTACTAAAGAGTATAGCTTCTGGAAAAGTGGAAGAAAGAATAGCTCGACTTCTTTTAGAACTTGCAGAAAAGGCGGGTGAAAAGAAAGACGGAAAAATAATAATTAGGTTACCTCTTACAAGACAGGATATAGCAGAGATGACAGGTACTACAGTTGAAACTACCATTAGAGTCATGAGTAAATGGAAGAAGCAGGGAATTATAAATACAGAACGTGGATATATAGAAATTCTTGACAAAACAGCACTGGAAGATTTGTTGGTTTAATGATGTAAGTCATTAAATAAAAATTCTTATCACTTTACAATCTTTAACTAAACCTATATTAATGGGAGGTTTGTAAAATGGCTCAAACTGTAACACTAAAGGGAAATACTGTATCCTTAGTCGGACCCACTTTAAAGGTTGGAGATAAAGCTCCCGAAGCAATAGTTGTAACTAAAGATTTGCAAGAAAAAGCTATCGGTGGTACCAAAGGTAAGGTTCAAGTAATAATTACTGTACCATCTTTAGATACACCTGTTTGTGAAACTGAAACTAAGAAATTCAACGAAATTATGGCAGGAATGGAAGGTGTTGATGTTACTGTAGTATCTATGGATTTACCTTTTGCTCAAAAAAGGTTTTGTGAAAGCTTTAATATCCAAAATATTACAATAGCTTCAGATTTTAGGTATAGAGATATGGAAAAGTACGGAGTACTGATAGGAGAAGGAGCTTTAAAGGGAATACTTGCAAGGGCCGTATTCATAGTTGATAAGGAAGGGAAGATAGCTTACATACAACTCGTTCCTGAAATTACTCAGGAACCCAATTACGACGAAGTTGTAAATAAGGTAAAAGAACTTGTTTAAATTGGAATTTTGATTATAATATTTAAGTGAAAATAATTCTCAAAAGGAGGTGTGAAGATGGACGTCAAGGAAATCGCTAAGAAGATAATTACCGATTGTCCTTTAAAGGTGGGGGATAAGGTTCCCAACTTTGAAATGGAAATATATGACCCTTCCACCGGAAAGTTTGGAAAAATAGTTCTTGAAGATCTTTTAAAGCAAGGAAAATGGGTAATTTTATTCTTCTATCCTGCAGATTACACCTTTGTATGTCCTACAGAGCTTGCAGACCTTGCTGAAAAGTATGACGAACTCAAAAACCTCGGATGTGAAGTTATTTCTGTATCTACCGATACAAAGTTCGTTCATCTTGCATGGCACAAAGATGAGCCTCTCCTAAAGAATGTAAAGTATCCTATGGGAGCAGACCCAACAGGACAAGTTTCCAAACTCTTCGGGGTTTACGATGAAAATACAGGACTTGCCCTTAGAGGAACCTTCATTATCAGCCCCGAAGGAATGCTTGTAGGAAGTGAAGTAAACTTCTACAACGTTGGGAGAAATGCCGATGAGCTTCTAAGAAAGATGAAGGCTAACGTATACCTCAAAGACCACCCTGAAGAAGCTTGCCCTGCTAAGTGGGAACCCGGAAAGAAAACCCTCAAACCCTCAGAAGAACTTGTCGGAAGAGTTGGAGAAGTTCTCAACGAATAATCTATGCATCGGGGCGGTTGTCCCGCCCCCAATCAAAATAAAAGAATAAGGGAATTAAGCGGAAACTTGGGTCTCCAGATTGTTTATTATTTCCACCACTTTTTTAGCAGCTTCCTTTAATTCTTTGGGATTATTAAATTCCCTAATTTCCCTTACAATCACCGCTAAAGCATCAAATAGCTCTTCTTTCAAAGGTCCATTTCCATTCTTAATTCTATAGGTTGCATTCCTTATAGGCTCCTTTACAGCTTCAATAATCTCAAGAAGCTCCATTTCATTTTGAGCATTAGAAAGACTCTCTATCTGTTCTTTAAATTTCTTTAAAAGTTCATAACCTATCTTAAATTCTGAATCCATCTGCATTCACATACCTCCTTCAATAAAATTTTCCTTAATTTATTTTATCTACACGCTGGGTGAGAAAAAGTAAAAT
>DQVZ01000035.1 GCA_015661465.1 Aquifex aeolicus | reverse complement strand
GCTATCGCGACTGCATAAATCAGGAGTTGGAGTGCTCCGACAAGTTCAGCTCCCGCTGTAAAGAATATACCGGCAACAGCTATAAGTGAAGAAAGAAGAGCAATAACAACGTATACGGGATTTTTTAATGTAATGATTCCTATTCCGGAAAGGATAGCCATTAAAGAGAAGAATCCGAAGATTATCAGCTTCCCCATTAAACCCCCTCAGGCTTAGGTAATTTTACATCATTCTCGTACCATAACCTCGTTCTTTGTTCATCATCTATCCATATTCTGTCGGGTTCCTCTTCTCTTCTTACCTGCCAATCTCTACCTATTTGCTCGAGAATTTCCAAAGTAAGTATAGCGTCCTTCCTTGTATAGCTTGCGGTTTCATGGATATCGGTTTGATAAAGACAGTCTACTGGGCATGCATCTACACAGAAACCGCAGTAAGTGCAAAGCAGCATATTCATGTTAAAAACGCTTACCACTCTCTTACCGTTAGGAAGCTTTTTACCTTCTATTTCAAACAGCTGAGGTACAGGACAGGCTCTTTTACACCTCAAGCATACTACACATCTGCTTTTTCCGTATTCGACTTGGATATTATACCTATTTACCCATTCTTGGAAGGCAGGTTGAGGTTCTGTTCCATCCACAACTTTATGGGCAAAAAAACCTCTGAAACGTTTCGGAGGAGTTATCTTTTCGTAGGGATAATGGGTTGTGATTGTTTTTCTAAAAGCATTTTTTAAGGTTATTTTCAAACCTCTAACGAAATCTATAAAAAATATTCTTTCTAACCAAGACAAAGGTTTTGCAGCTACCTTCTTAATCATTTTCCTTTACCTCCATACGATAGGAGCAAGAATTGCAGTAATAACAATATTAAATAATGTAAGTGGAAGCATAATTTTCCATGCATTTTGAGTTATCTGGTCTATACGATATCTCGGTAACGTCCAGTGAAGCCAAAGTATAAAGAGGAATAGAGCTGTAGTTTTAAGAATAAACCACACAAAGGGAGACAACGGTCCAAGGAAAAATAATGGGTCTACAAATCCTACAAAAGGTATGTTTATCGGGGACCAGCCACCGAAGAAAAGAACCACTGCTATAGCAGAAAGGGTAAGACCTTCTATATACCATTCCACCAGAGGGAATAAACCGAATTTCATACCACCGTATTCAACGGTAAAACCTGTAACCAGTTCAGCTTCCGCCTCTTGAACATCAAAGGGTACTCTTCCCATTTCCGCAAGGGCTGCGAACATGTAAACTACGAAAGCTATAGGTTGAAGCCAAATATACCAAAGTTTCTGCTCTATCTGCTTTTCAACTATTTCATATGTTGACAAGGTTCCTGCAAGGATTATAGGTCCCATAACGGCAAAAGTAATTACAACCTCATAGGAAACCAAAACTCCGGCCTTTCTCATAGAGGCTATAAGCGGATACTTGGAGTTAGAAGCCCAACCTGCTAAAGCAACAGCGTAAACCGCCATGGAACCTAATGCAAAAACGAGAAGCAAACCTACATTTACATCCGAGAGTATAGGTTTTACCTTGTATCCGAATATTTCAAATTCCGGACCAAAGGGAACTACAGAAAATACAAGTGTAGCAGGAACCAAAGCCAGAATTATAGCCAGATGATATAAGAATTTATCTCCGTATCTGGGAAATAAATCTTCCTTAGTAAGCAACTTTACACCGTCCGCCAGGGGTTGCAAAAGTCCGTGCCAACCTACAACCATAGGCCCCGGTCTTCTTTGAATGTGGGCTGCGACTTTTCTCTCCACCCAAGTGAGAAATGCCCCTATACCCAGAGCTATTCCCAGTATTACCAGTATCTTTATTATTGCCACAAGAAGGTCCACCCAGAAGCTATGCATTGTGGCCTCCGAGTGCATAAAAGTTTACCAAAAATCGCGATAACTTTAAATAAGAAAGCTTATAAATCAAGCTTATAGTCCCTCTTCTAACTTAGCAACTTCTATTCTTCTTAAAACTTCTTCTCGTGCTGTTCCGCCGAAAACTCTTTTCCTATCAGTTGATTTTTCAGGTGTTAAAATACCGAAAACATCTTTTTCAAACTTTTCCGAAAACTGTTTTAATTCTTCAAGAGTTAAATCTTCGAGTTTCTTTCCTTTTTCCACTAAATAAGCAACTATACTTCCCGCTATGTGATGTGCTGTTCTGAAGGGAATCCCCTTTTCCACGAGGTAATTAGCCAAATCGGTGATAAGGAGGAAATTCCCGGAAGCTCTTTTCATAACTTGTTCTTTAAGGGTTAATCCATTGAGTATAAGCTGCATTCCCTTTATCATGTTTTTTAAATTCCTTATACTGTCAAAGAGTGGTTCTTTATCCTCTTGCATATCCCTGTTGTACGCCATAGGAAGTCCCTTCATTACCGTTAGCAAGGCTATCAAATTTCCGTAAAGTCTTCCGGTTTTTCCCCTGATAATTTCTAAAACATCGGGGTTCTTTTTCTGAGGCATTATGGAACTTCCGGTACAGAGTTTATCGGGAAGTTCTACAAAACCAAATTCTTCCGTATTCCAAATAATTAAATCCTCGGCAAGCCTGGAAAGGTGTTGACCTATAAGAGCTGCAACAAAAAGAAACTCCAGTATAAAATCCCTTTCGGCTGTTGCGTAAATAGAGTTTCTTGTAAGCTTGTTGAAGTTTAGTTCTTTTGCAGTAAAGAATCTTTCTAGCGGGAAATCCACACCGGCAACAGCTCCGCTTCCGAGGGGAAGTTCATCCAACCTTCTGTACAAATCAGAAAGTCTTTCATCATCTTTAATAAATACTTCCCTGTAGGCTAAAAAGTAGTGGGCTACTCTTATCGGTTGAGCTTTTTGGAGGTGTGTATATGCCGGCATTACCAAGTCTACAGTATTCTCCGCTATCCTTACAAGGGATTTTCTAAGCTCTTTAAGGAATCTTTGAATTTCTTTTATCTCTCCCTTGAGGAAGAGTTTTACATCAGTTGCAACTTGGTCATTTCTCGAACGGGCTGTGTGGAGTTTCCTACCTATATCTCCTAACCTTTTTATAAGTTCAGCTTCTATATTCATATGCACATCTTCCAGTTCCTTTTTCCACTCAAACTCTCCTTTCTTTACTTCTTCCCTAATTTTTGAAAGTTCCCGGATTAACTTATTTGCTTCTTCATCGTCAAGCACTTTTGCCTTTAGCAGGGTTTTAACGTGGGCTATATCTTGTTCTATATCATACTCTGCAAGTTCTTTATCAAAGCTCACACTTTCTGTAAACTCTTCAACGAATTTGTCTGTTTCTTCGTGAAATCTACCGGACCAAGGTTTTTTCATACAAAGAATTTTAGTAGGTTTTTAATATATCTTTAACCAGTTCATCGTAGAATCTCAGTTGGGTTAAGGGGGAAAGACATTTAAGGGGAATAACAAGAACTTCTCCGATACCCTTTCTATAAAGGCCTATTTTAAAAGCTGCGGCAAAAGATAAATCTATAATTCTTCCTTCTATGTAAGGCCCTCTGTCATTTATCCTTACTACCACAAACTTTCCATTTTCGAGGTTGTAAACGAGTACATAAGTTCCCAGAGGGAGGGTTCGCGATGCTGCAGTTAATTTAAATAGGTCGAAAATCTCTCCGTTAGCCGTCCTCCTTCCGTGGAACTTAGGTCCGTACCATGATGCTATTCCTCTTTCTATTTTGCAATTTTTTTTAACCTTTATATGCCTTATAAATTCTTTGTAAACCTCTTCGGTTTTATGCCAGATAAACGTTCCTGAAAAGGAAAGGGTAATTACAACTAAAATCAGGAAGATTTTCATGTTTCCTCCAAAGGATACCAGTAGGGTCTGAGAAATACTTCCCTTCCATCGGGAAGCTTAACAGGATTTTCTAAAAGTTTTTCTATAAGTTTAAGTTTTCCCTCAAGTGTTGAAGCATCAATTCTGTAGATTTTAGCGAGCTGTTCCAGTTCTGGAGCTTGACCTACACGGCTGGCTATTTCCCTTGCAATTATGTATGCTTTCGAGTAAACGTCAGGGTATATATCCCTAATATAGGTAAGGACGTCAGACGAGTAGGTAATTATTCTGGGGTACTTTACCAATTTCTTCATCATCTCCTCAAGTTTCAGCTGGTCATAGGCGAAAACTCCTTCTTCTGTTTTTATACCTGCGATTAACTTCTTTCCATCTTCTATAAAATCTGCATGATAGATAACATAACTTTTAGGAACTTCTTCCCAACCATGTTCAAGAGCTGTAGAAATAAAAGCTCCCATAGCTTCTTCAATACTTTGGAATATTCCCAGTTCCTTTTGAAACTCTTCCTCAGGAATTCTATAAATTACTAAATATTTTCCACCTTCAATGTTTTGAAGTTCAAACTCTCCCTTAAGTTCTTCCCAGTTTTCTAAAAGAGCATACCTATCTGGATAATTTTCCTTCAAGAAAGCTTTTATATCTCCTTTTGAGAGTTTTTTATCTGAAATTATAAGAGTTTGTATCTCCATGACTATACCCCTTAAAAAGTTTTCTAAAATTCTATCAAATTATGAGAGGAAAATTCCTGGTTTTGAGAAGGCTCAGGGGAGGGGATGTAGACCTCATAGCTACGCTTTACGGGACATCGGGAAAAGTAAATCTCTTTGTAAAAGAAGGCTATTTAAACGAAAACAAATTTTTCGGCATTTTTGAACCCTTTAATTTAGTGGAAATAGATTTTTTCCAAAACGGTAACTTAATAATCCCAAATGATATTCTAAAAGTTAAAAGATTATCTCTATTTGCTTGTGATTTTAAACGGTTTATTTACATGAGCAAAGTTTCAAAGTTGATTCTTAAATACATAACTTTTTACGATGAAGAACTTTTTTACCTTATACTACATAACTTTATTAAGGATATTAAAAATGTCGAGGCAGAGTTGCTAAAATTTTATTTGGATTTTCTAAAAATTCTCGGGTATGAACCAAAATTTCTTACTACTGAAAATATTAAGGGAAAATTTTTGAAGATAGATCTTGAAAAAGGTGAAATATCAAAAAACGGCAGGTATACTGTAAAAGCTTCACACTTAAATATACTCAAAAAGATATATGAAATGAAAGATTATGAAAGGATTAGGGTAGGGAAAAATACTTTCAAAGAGGTAGAAAAGTTTTTAAATGACTACATTCGGTACCATCTAACTAAGTAGTAATGGTAAAAAAATAAAAAAAAACCGCAGAAAGGCGGGGAGTATTAATCGAGTTCTGGCATATCAGTAGGAGTTACATCCTTCTTCTTTTCCTCAGGAAGGTCTGCTATTAGAGCTTCGGCGGTTAACATCGTTCCCGCTATGGATGCTGCATTTTCTATTGCAGTTCTAACAACTTTGGTCGGGTCTATAATTCCTGCTTCCAACATATCTACGTATTCACCTGTAGCTGCGTCGAATCCCCACGTAGTTCCCTTGGTCTTTCCGAGTTCCATTACCTTTTCAAGTACTACGGAACCATCATATCCGGCGTTGTAAGCGATTTGCTTGAGAGGTACTCTTACAGCTTTCTTAATTATATCTATTCCGATTTGTTGATCTTGATTATCTCCTTTCAGGTTTTCAAGAGCTTCTGAAGCTCTTACCAGTGCTACTCCACCACCGGGAACTATTCCTTCTTCTACCGCGGCCTTAGTAGCGTGAACAGCGTCTTCTACTCTGTATTTCTTTTCCTTAAGTTCTGCTTCTGTTGCAGCTCCAACTCTGATTATTGCAACACCACCGCTTAGTTTAGCAAGTCTTTCTTGTAGTTTTTCCCTATCGTAATCGGAAGTTGTTTCTTGAATTTGTCTCTTGATTTGTTCAATTCTTGCCTTGATTTGTTCTTGATCACCTTTACCGCCTATTATGGTGGTGTGTTCCTTACCAACTACTACCTTTTCAGCTTGACCGAGCATATCGAGTGTTACACTTTCCAGTTTAATTCCGAGGTCTTCTGTAATTGCTTGTCCTCCGGTAAGTACAGCAATATCTCCGAGGTAGTCCTTTCTTCTCTGACCAAATCCAGGAGCTTTTACTGCACAAGCTTTGAGTACTCCTTTTATGTGGTTTACTACGAGTGTAGCCAATGCTTCTCCCTCAACATCTTCAGCTATTACAATCAGAGGTCTTCCTGATCTTGCTACGTGTTCGAGTACCGGAAGAAGGTCCTTTACGTTGCTTATTTTCTTTTCATATATAAGGATGTACGGATTTTCTAGTACACACTCCATCTTTTCAGCATCGGTTACGAAGTAAGGTGATAGATATCCTCTATCGAATTGCATTCCCTTAACTACTTCGAGTGTTGTTTCTGCAGATTTACTTTCTTCAACGGTAATTACTCCGTCTTTTCCAACTTCTTCCATAGCATCGGCTATTATCTTTCCGATTTCAGGGTCGTTGTTAGCCGATATGGTAGCTACTTGTTCTATCTCCTTTCTATCCTTAACATCCTTGGATAATTCCTTTAGAGCTTTTACTACTTCCTTTACAGCTTTATCTATTCCTCTCTTAACTTCCATTACGTTTGCACCGCTTGCAGCTACTCTGAGACCTTCGTGGAATATTGCTTGTGCAAGGACTGTTGCGGTGGTAGTTCCATCACCGGCTACATCTGAAGTTTTGGAAGCAACCTCCTTAACAAGTTGAGCTCCTATATTTTCAAATTTGTCCTTAAGTTCAATTTCCTTAGCTACAGTAACACCGTCTTTTGTTACAACAGGAGTTCCCCAGTTCTTTCCGAGAATTACTTCCCTTCCCTTAGGACCAAGAGTAACTTTTACAGCATTTGCAAGTTTATCAACGCCAGCTTTTAGTTTTGCTCTTGCTTCTTCATTGTAGATAATAGCCTTTGCTGCCATCTCTCCTCACCTCCTATTATGCTTGATAATC
>DQVZ01000071.1 GCA_015661465.1 Aquifex aeolicus | reverse complement strand
GTAAACCAGCAAGAGAGGTGGATAAAGCTTGATAGGCCTTCCGATAGAAGCTTTCACAAAGCGATTCACGGAACCATGGCAGCTTTAGTCAGAAATATGATTAAAGGTGTCACGGAAGGTTTTACGGAAATTCTCGAAATACACGGTCTCGGTTATAGAGCTCAGTTAAAGGGAAACGTTTTAGAATTGCATCTTGGAAAATCTCACCCGGATATATACCCTATTCCTTCGGATGTAAAGATTGAGGTAAAAGGAAACGAGATTCACATCCACGGAATAGACAAACAGAGAGTGGGTCAGGTAGCGGCAGAGATTAGAAGCTTCAGAAAGCCTGACCCGTATAAAGGTAAGGGTATCAGGTACAAAGGTGAACAGCTTAAACTAAAACCCGGAAAGGCAGCAGGTAAGAAGTAAGGAGGTTAAGGTATGCCTAGGATAAAGACAAGAAGGGAAAAGAGAATAAGAAGGCATAAAAGAATAAGAAAGAAGGTTTTTGGAACTCCTGAAAGACCTAGACTTTGTGTTTACAGAAGTCTTCATCACTTCTACGCTCAAATAATCGATGACACTATAGGACATACGCTGGTGAGTGCATCAACACTGGATCCCGAATTCGAAAAAATCACCGGAAAAAGGGGAGGGAAATCTATAAAGGACGCTGAGGTTGTGGCTGAGATTATAGCTAAAAGGGCTTTAGAGAAGGGTATAAAGAAGGTTGTATTTGATAGGGGTGGTTTTAAATATCACGGTAAGATAAAAGCCTTTGCGGATAAATGCAGAGAAATGGGATTGGAGTTCTAAGGAGGTTAATATGGGCGGAAAAGATATCGACAGAATGATAGAAGAAAGAAGGAAAGAGCAGAATATAGAAGAAATTCTTCAAGAGCTTCCATTGGAAGAAAGATTAATTTATGCCAACAGAACAGCAAGAGTTACAAAAGGTGGGAGAAGGTTTTCTTTCAGCACATTGGTAGTTGTTGGAGACAGAAGAGGGCATGTAGGCTTTGGACACGGAAAAGCTAAAGAGGTTACTTTAGCTATAGCTAAGGGAATTGAGAAGGCTAAAAAGAACGTTATAAGAGTTCCAATAATCGAAGGAACGGTTCCCCACGACGTAATAGGTAGATTTGGAGCAACGAAAATAATTGTTCTTCCTGCAAGACGCGGAACCGGTGTTGTTGCGGGTGGTGCGGCAAAGCCTGTATTTGAATTGGCGGGGTATACGGATGTCCTTACAAAAATTATAGGAAGTACTAATCCAGATAATGTTGTTAGAGCAGTGTTCGACGCGCTTCTGCAGTTAAAGACTCCGGAGCAGATTGCAGAAGAAAGAGGCTTGCCGATAGAAGAAATCTTAAAGAGATACAGAAGATACGCTCTTCCAAAGATGAATATTAAGCACTACTACCCTTGGAGGGGTATCTATGGCTAAGCTTAAGGTTAAACTCCTCAGAGGTCTTGCAGGAGAAAGTGAAAGACATATACAGGCTGTAAGGGCATTAGGATTAAAGAAAAGAGGACAAGAGAGAATTCTTGAGGAAAACCCTCTTGTCTGGGGAAATATAAGAAAAGCTTTCCACTTGGTAGGAGTAGCTTACAAAATTGACTTCTCTGGAGAGATTCCGGTAGTAGAAAGGGATTTATCAGAGGAACTTGACTACACGATAATTAATAAAGACGGTATTTACACAAACGGAAAAGGGATTTATTATTTCTCCAGAATCACTGACCTTGAAGACTTTCTCAGGAAGAGAGGGTATACCAAGTATAAAAACTGGGAAGGAGAAATAGTTGAGATTTAAGGAGGTTTGAATCATGATAGGTTTACATGACCTTCAGCCACACTGGGGAGCAACGAAAGAAAGGAAGAGAGTTGGTAGAGGTATAGGTTCAGGCCACGGAAAAACTGC
>DQVZ01000050.1 GCA_015661465.1 Aquifex aeolicus | reverse complement strand
GTTGAAAATAACCTAAACATTAAAGTAAAGGAAGGTGAAGTACTTACCTTGACGCCTGTAAAAAGCTCTCCTCTTACCTTTAAGGTAATTCAAACGGAAATAAGGAAGAATGTTTCTCTAAAACTCTTGAATGGATTGATAAACAGTTTAAGAGAATTTCCCTTTGAGGCCATAAATACATTTCAAAAACTTAAAAACTCTGGTCTATTTTACGAAAATAAAGTTCTAAAAGCTCTTATTCAAAACTCCTTTAAGGAGTTAAAGGAAGATTTAAAGTATCAATCAATTATTAAAGGTGATAAAGAAATGGTTAATTTGATTAACCTACTTCAGCTCTATATCCTTGAAAATAACAATAGAAAGTTTTTCTTCCCTATTAAGATAGAGGACTACAGAGGGTACTTACTTTTTAAATTAAAAGATACGTATAAAATCTTTATTAGACTGGAATTTACAGAGAGTTACTTAAACATACTGATAAATGCTCCTAAGGATTTATCCAGTATATATATAGAAATGGAATCAAATAATGAAAAAATTCTTGAAAAATTGAAAGAAAGTAAAGAAGATTTAGGAAAATTACTTAAAAAACCCATAAAAACTTTAAAGTTTTCCTTTAAAGAAGAAGGATATAAAAGTTTATTTAAAGAAATTGTTGGTGAAGATGGATTAGAAGTTAGGGTATGAGTGAAGAAAAAACTAAAAAGGCAATAGCTTTGAGGTACAATCCTGAAAAAGATATAGCACCTATCATCGTAGCAAAGGGAAAGGGAGATATTGCGAGAAAAATAATTGAGCTTGCCAAAGAACATAAGATTCCTGTGATTGAAGACGAAACCCTTGTAGAAGCTCTTATAAGAATTGATGTGTACGAGGAAATTCCTGAGGAGTTGTACGAGGCTGTAGCAAAACTTCTTGTTTATATAGTTCAAAAAATTTTATAATCATTCTTAATAGCTCTATAAATATTTTCTTAGGTGAATATGGAAAAATAACGATAATCTTATAAAAAGGGAAAAATTATTTTAAGGAGGTTGGTGCGATGGCAACTGTAACACCTGACAAAACCCTTGATACTTCTGGATTAAATTGTCCTCTTCCGGTTTTAAAAACTAAAAAAGCCCTTGAAGAACTACAACCGGGTCAAATCCTGGAAGTAATTTCCACAGACCCTGGCTCTAAGGCCGATATACCCGCCTTTTGTCAAAGAACCGGTCACGAACTTGTCGAAATGGTTGAAGAGGGAGGAAAATATATTTATTACATAAGGAAGAAAGGTTAATTAGTGGAGGACTAAATTATGGCTACAGAAAAATTAGCAATAATTGCCACAAAGGGAACCCTCGATATGGCTTATCCTCCCCTCATCCTTGCCTCCGTTGCAGCATCTTTAGGAGTGGAGACTGCTATATTTTTCACTTTCTACGGGCTCAATATAATTCACAAAGAAAAGGTAAAACAGCTTAAACTTGCTCCTGTAGGAAACCCCGCGATGCCGATGATATTCCCCGATTCTGTAAAGAAGACTCCCGTACTTGGACAAATTGCAAGCGTTATGGAAGGTATATTCCCGGGCCCTCCTCAGATAATGGGAGTAATTCCGGGAATGACTGATTTTATGACCTCTATGATGAAAAAGAGATTAAAAGAAAAAGGAGTTGCAAGTATAGAAGAACTTCTTGAGCTCTGTAAAGAAGCTGATGTGAAACTTATTCCCTGTCAAATGACAATGGACCTATTTGGATACAAAAAAGAAGACCTTATCGATGGTCTGGAACCACCTGCAGGAGCTACGGAATTCTTTAACTACGTCCTCGCGGCGGATAAGCCGATGATAATCTTTGTTTAATAAATCCGGAGGTGAAGTATGGCAGGTCAGGAGTTCGAAAAACTCCTCTTTTACATTATAACTGTTCCCTTTTTTGTAAGAGCAGAACCAACAACCGGAGAGCTAATTAATCCCCAAGCGGGAGCACCTTTCTTCTTGGCAACTGCTGCAACAACTATGGATTACGAGGTTGAAATGGTAATCACCTCAGAAGCGGGATACCTTCTTATGAGAGATAACGCAAAGAAGGTTAAAGTGAGACCCGGAGTTGACCAGACAGTTTACGATTTTATCAAAATGGCTAAAGAAGCGGGGGTAAAAATTTATCTATGTACACCATCCTTAGACCTTACGGACATATACAAGGAAGAAGATGTAAACAAAGAACTCTGCGACGGCATTTTAGGTGGAGCCGCATTCTTAGATAAGCTTATGAGCGGTGAGTATGCTGTTATCACCCTCTAATTTTCTCTTTTCTTTTCTTCACCTTATAAAGATATTTTTATATCTCCATAAAAAAAATTTTTGGTTTTTTAATCCTCTTTCTTTTAATTTAAGAAAAGGGAAGAAACCTATAGGAGGGTTTTAAAATGGCTGAACAAACTCAAGTTCGTAAATACGGATACAATATTCCTATTTCGGAAAAAACTCTTCAGGTCCCTTGGGAGGAAAAGGTAAGGATAATAGAAGAAGTAAAATCCGATTTCAGATTCAAAGAATATCTCTTTGGATGTCTCAATTGCGGAGTGTGTACAGCTTCTTGTCCATCCAATAGATTCTTCGACTACTCTCCGAGAGAAATAGTTCAGAGATTTCTCGAAAATGACATAGACGTCCTCTACGATATGATGCACGAATATATATGGGCCTGTTCCCAATGCTTTACCTGCTGGATAAGGTGTCCTTTCGTAAATAACCCCGGCGGACTCGTAATCATAATGAGAGAGGTAGCGGTAAGAAATGCCTTTGAGGCAACAAAGGACTTACTTAAACCCTACGGAAGAGTTCTTCTCAAAGTGATGACCACGGGTAATCAGCTTTCCGCAGATATGCTCCAACC
>DQVZ01000189.1 GCA_015661465.1 Aquifex aeolicus | reverse complement strand
TGTTTGGAATGTTCATAGATGATTTCTAAAATCTCCTTCAAAACTTCTTCAATTTCTTTACCGGTGGTATCTACTATAATAGCATCTTCCGCAGGTCTGAAAGGATAAAGAGGTCTCTCCATATCCCTTTTATCCCTCTCAAGAATTTTTTGTAGGATTTCCTTGTAGGAAACCTCAGCTCCTAAGCTCCTGAGTTGTTCATACCTTCTTTTTGCCCTTTCTTCTGGTGAGGCAGTGATAAAAATTTTTACTTGGGCTTCCGGCATTATGTGGGTTCCCGCATCTCTACCTTCTACAACAATTTGTTTATTTCCTATGATTTGTCTGAAAAAGGAATTTATCCTTTCTCTAAATTCTGGAATTGCACCTAGCTGAGAAGCTCTTTTCCCTACTTCTTCTGTTCTCAACTCCACTTCAGGAATCTCTCCAGTATCGATTTTGATTACAGTTTTCCCTACTTTAGGGATAACCTCTATTTTTTCCAAAAATAACTCATCTAATTTCTCTAACGATATTTTCTTTACTAAGGATAAATAAGCAAAAGTTCTATACACCAAACCTGTCTCGAGATAAGGTATTTCCAGTTTTTCGGAAATTAGTTTGGCAACAGTACTCTTTCCGCTTGCGGAAGGACCGTCTATCGCTATCTTCATCGTTCAATTACATTATAAATTTGTCTTTTTCACTTACTATATTTTCATCGGTAATTCCTTTAAGCCTGAGCTCGAGGTCTGCAGGTCTTCTGGCGTATAAAAGAGCTGTTTCCATATCTATAAATCCTTTTCTGTACAGCTCTTCTAAATGCTGGTCAAAGGTCTGAGAACCATAAACGGATTTCCCTTTTTCTATTAATTCAGGTATATCCTGTAATCTATTTTCGAGAATAGCTTCCTTTATCGTTTGGGTCATTATCATTATCTCTACAATGGGAATCTTTCCGCTTTTGTCTTTCCTTGGAATTAACCTCTGGGAATATACAGCTATCAAAGTAGATGCAAGCATTTGTCTAATTTGGTCTCTATGTTCCAAGGGAAACATACCCACAAATCTATTTATAGTTTCAACAGCATCGAGTGTGTGCAATGTGGAGAACACCAAATGTCCAGTTTCAGCAGCATGCAAAGCTGTTTTAGCTGTTTCTGTATCTCTAATTTCTCCGACAAATATAATGTCCGGGTCCTCTCTGAGTGCAGACCTGAGTCCCAGAAGAAAACTTTCTGTATCCCAGCCAACTTCCCTTTGAACTATAAAAGACATGATGTCTTTAAAAAGGTACTCTATAGGATCTTCTATAGTGATGATTACCTTCCTAAGGCGTTTATTAATTTCATTGATTATCGAAGCAATAGTTGTAGATTTACCCGAACCTGTGGGTCCAGTAACGAGAATAAGTCCGGCCGAGTGTTTTAAAGCTGTCTGGAACATTACAGGCGGAAGATTAAGGCGTTTAAAGTCGGGAATATCGTAAGGAATTACCCTTATTGCCATGCCGTAAGTTCCGCGTTGCCTGTAAATGTTTACCCTAAATCTTGAGACCTTTGGTATGGAGTAAGAGATATCGACCTGTCCTTGATTTTCTAATTCCTTCTTTTTCTTAGGATGTTTTCCCAAAACTTCATCTATAAACGTCTCAAATATATCAAAATCTAAAGGCGGGAATTCTTCCATTACTTCAATACCTTTACCAGACCTTATGACAGGCTTAACTCCTACTTTTAGGTGAATATCACTTGCTTTCTTTTCCAGCGCCCTTCTCAGTATCTGGTCTAACAAGACCAACAACCTCCTTTACTTTTTTCTCAATTTCTTCTATCAATTCGGGATGCTCCTGTAAATACCTCTTTGTTTGTTCCTTACCTTGCCCAAGTCTTTTTTCACCATAACTGTACCAGGACCCGCTTTTGGTAATTATTCCAAAGTTAGCAGCGACATCTATTAAATCACAAAGCTTACAAATACCTTCACCGTATATTACATCAAACTCTGCCTCTTGGAATGGAGGCGCAAGTTTATTTTTCACTACTCTTACTTTTACCCTATATCCCTTTTTCTCCCCTCCTTCCTTTACATCTCCTAATCTTCTCACCTCTAATCTCATGTCGGAGAAGAATTTTAAAGCTCTTCCTCCTGGAGTTGTTTCAGGATTTCCGAACATTACACCTATCTTTTCTCTTATTTGATTTATAAATATTAAAGCTGTATTACTTTTGTGAACAGCACCTTTAAGCTTTCTAAGTGCCTGGGACATTAATCTTGCCTGTTTTCCTATTTGAGCTTCTCCCATTTCACCCTCGAGTTCGTCCTTAGGAACAAGGGCGGCTACGGAATCTACAACTATAACATCAACTGCTCCACTGTTTATTAAACTTTCTGCTATTTCCAGTGCCTGTTCGCCGTAATCAGGCTGGGAAATGAATAGATTATCAACATCCACTCCTAATTTTTTTGCATACTTCGGGTCAAGTGCGTGTTCCGCATCAATGAATACCGCAACACCACCTCTTTTTTGAGCTTCCGCAATCACGTGAAGTGCTAAAGTAGTTTTTCCTGAGCTTTCTACTCCGAAAATTTCTGTAATTCTTCCCTTAGGAATTCCTCCTACTCCCGTTGCAATATCGAGAGAAAGGGAACCTGTAGGAATGGCCTCTACTTGAACCTTTTCAACAGCTTTAAGGGGCATTATAGCTCCTTTACCGAAACGCTTTTCAATGTTTGAAAGGGCAACCTCCAAGGCTCTCATCTTTTCAGATAAATTATCAGAAACCTTAGCCATTTATTAAACCTCCACAACTCTGGGAACTATGAAAAATTCATTGTCTTTTTCAGGGGCATTCATGAGAGCTTTTTCCCTATCAAGTGATAGGCGAGGTTCATCTTCTCTCATAGGAGTTGCTTTAGCTTTTTGAATGTAAGGTTCTACATTTTCCGTGTCAAGCTCTTTTAACTGGTCTATAAAAGAAAGTATATCACCAAGTTGTTTTTGAAAAACTTCAATTTCTTCTTCCTTAAGTTGAAGCCTTGCCAAATTGGCTATCTTCAGAACCCATTGCCTGTCTACCATTATGAATATATAAATTATAAAAACTTATCCGAGGGAAAAGTCCTCTGAAATCTTATCAGATGAAGCTCATATATATTTAGCGAATCATTGTAAATATATGATTCCTTTATAAATTTAAGATGTA
>DQVZ01000180.1 GCA_015661465.1 Aquifex aeolicus | reverse complement strand
GTTTCGGAGGTGAAGAAGGAATGTTTTTCAAAGATATAAAAGCCGAAAGAGGTATATTTTTTGAGGAAATTAAGAAGGAGAAGAAAAAAGAGGAAAAAGAAAGAAAAGAAAAGAAACAGCAGTTTGTATTCCCTGTAAATCCTTCTGCACCTGAGCCTGTAAAAAATTTCTTGATAAACCCTAACGAAGAAAATGCAAAGGAGTTTCTCAAATGGCAGGCCCAGTATCTTTCCCATTTAAATAAAATAGGGACAGTTCTTAGGCAAGTATATTTAAAATACGGCCCGCTGGTTTATCCAGTTATAGGTTATCCCGAAACCGTTTTAATTGCTACAAATTATCCTGAGCTCAGAAATGAAAGGTTTAGAAGAGTGATAGAAAAAGTAAAAGACAAAATTGGATTAATATACTTTTTCTCCTCAAAGTGCCGTTTTTGTGAGCTTCAAACACCTTTAATTGAAAAGCTTTACCGTGATTTTGGCATTCCTACAAGAGGCGTGTCTGTCGATGGAGGAACAACAGATGCAGATATTCCTCAAGTGGTAAATCCTCAGCTTGCAAGAGAAATGGGAATAAGAGAAGTTCCCGCAATAGTTATGGTTGTATCAAAGGAAGATTCCGAGCCTATTTTTTATCCAATAGCGGTTGGTTTTACACCTTTAGACCAGATTCAAGCTCAGATGCTAAGAGTTCTAATTCTTGAGAATTTAATAAAACCTGAAGAACTGAATCTAAATTACTTTGTGGAGGTCGAAAAATGAAAAGAGTTGTTGTAGGAATAATGTCATCTTTATGTTTTAGTTTTGCAAATATAGATGCCTTACTTGATAATATAGTGCTGGGAAGTTATTCAAACCCTGCAGGTACTATAAGAAGCCCCAACTATAGTACTTTTACAGGGCCTTCTTTGGGCTTTCGTTTAAACACTTCGCTCATAAACAAGCCTATCCTCTCATGGCAAGCTCCAAGAGCCACACTCTCGTGTGCGGGGCTTGATTTTGATGCGGGATGGCTTTCAATGATGAACCTTGATACTTTAGCTCAGATGCTTCAGCAGGCAGGAGCCTCTTTTATGTGGGGGGTTGCGATAGGACTTGTGTATTCACTTCCAGGAATCGCTGAAGCGTATGACATGCTTCAGAAATGGGGAAGGTATGCTCAATTTCTGGGAATGGACGCATGTCGGATAGGTCTGAGTTTGGGAAAAAATATAGCTACATCTTTCAGAGAAAGCTCTAGAACCGAAGCAACAGAAAATTTAGTTGCTACAGGAAAAGCATCTACTATTGAAGAAGCCCTGAAAAAATATAAGCAAAATATCAATACTCAAAAAACTTTTGGTATTTTCCCATACGAGGTTTATTACAGCTCTTTGAGCAATAAAGATATTGCAGATTTGATAGCATCTTTTACAGGAGTTTTACTATTTTATCCTGCAGATGCTCATGGCAATATATGCAGAAGAAACGAGTGTCTTGATAATATACGTGTGAAGTATTTACCTCCGCTTTCCGAAATTACAATAGACAAAATAATAGGCTCTGCAGGATATGTAGAAGTATACGATTGCAACTGGGGAGTTCTTAACATCGGTGGAAGAAGCGTAATGTTCTGTTCTAACGTTTCTGAAGGAGGACTGCCTACAAGAAGACTCCGTTTTTCAAAAGGCCTTGCAGATTTGGAATACGATTATCTATCGAACATAGTAAAGAAAATGGAAAGTGGAACACAGCTTTCTTCAAATGACATAAGATACTTATCTACAACTCCTATTCAAAATTTGATAAAGTTTCTCAATTATGCAAAAACTCTCAGAACTTTGGGAAGGGCAAAAGAGAGTGAAGAACTTCTGAGGAACCTTGCTTATCTTTCCGCAGGGCTCAAGCTAAGAAGCTTTATTTATTCGGTGAAATACAATATCAATGTATTTGCAGGGCGACATTTATCTACAAAAGATGTACCTGAAGAACTCTTTAAATACGTTACAAAACTCAATAAAAACATAGATGATGCTGATAAGTTCATAAAAGAAAAACTTGAATATGT
>DQVZ01000181.1 GCA_015661465.1 Aquifex aeolicus | reverse complement strand
ATATAAGAAGAAAAAATTTTACAAATCTATAGAGTTCACCGCTGAGGGAGAAATGGATTTTGACTCTGTGATTATAGAAATAGGCCTGGTAAAAAGGGGATACTTGTGGATTTTTCCCAAAGGGGGTTTGTTAAACATAGGCATAGCTTCATCAAAAAAAGAAAACTTGTTGAAAATTATACATGAATATCTAAAAAAACAGAAACTGGTAAAAATTAAAAAGACTTATAAACCTAAAGGGTGGTTTATTCCATTTACGGAAATTCAAGGGGATATTTACCTCGGGAAAGATAGGGTACTCCTTGTGGGAGACGCGGGCAATTTCGTAGACCCACTTCTCGGAGAGGGAATTTATTACGCATACCTCAGCGGTATAAAAGCGGCAAAGTCGATAGTCCAAAATCCTCAAAATCCCATTGAAATGTATAAAAAGGAGGTAAAGGATATAGTAAAGGAGTTCATATACGCCGGGAAAATTGCAAAACTAGCTTACAATTTCCAAAAAGTTGCGTTTTTAATGGGTAGAGGGAAATCTCTTGAGAACTATATGAAATTTTTAAAGGGAAATACCACGTATGAGAAACTGTATAAAAGCGGTTGGATAGATTTTTTAAAAAGCTTCTAAAACTATTTAGTTTATTTGATGAAGATAAATACCTCATTCCAGGTAACAAATAAGAATTTTGATTTGCTTTTTCTGAAAAAGGAGATGTGATTCTTTCTGCTGAATATGACAAGGATTATTTGATGGAGGTAAGAAAAACACTACCTATTAAAATTTAAATATGCACTTGAAGCTGAAGATTTTCAGATACCATCCTGAAAAGAAGGAAAGTAGGTACGATTACTTTGATGTTCCGTACGAAGAAGGAATGACCTTTTTGAGAGCTTTCCAAAAAATAAAGGAGGAAATAGACCCTTCCTTTTCTTTTAGGGCTTTTTGTAGGGCAGGGATATGCGGAACCTGTACGGTTTTTATAGATGGATTTCCAAAGCTAGCCTGTAAGGAACAAACACTGCCCTATATTCTTAGCGGAAGAACGGTAGTAGTTGAGCCTCTGGACAAGTTTGATGTAGTGAGAGACCTCGTGGTTGACAATGAAGAAGTAATTAATCGTATGAAAAAGTTCAGAACTTGGATAAAGGGATGCAACGGTGAAGTAAGGATTCCTCCGGAGGTAAATAAAAAGATAGAGAAAGGTGCTGATTGTATCCTTTGCTCCGCATGTCAATCTTACTGCCCTCAAGTTCTTGAAGAAGATTATGCCGGACCCCTGTTTTTTGCGAAAATTTACAGATTCCTAGAAGACCCTAGAGATTCAAATAAGGAGTTAAGGATTAAAGAGGCAATGGAAGGAAATCTATACCACTGTCTTTCTTGTAATAAGTGTAATAATGTATGCCCGAAAGACGTCGAACCGGCAACACTTATAAGAGAGTTGATGCTGGTTAAAAGTGAAGTATCTTAATCCCTTTGATGGGAAAAACCAGATATGTTTTCATATGTCAAGAATGCGGTTATAGGTCTGTAAAATGGCTCGGTAGATGCCCCTCGTGCGGAGAATGGAACACTTTAGTAGAAGAAAGAGACTTTCTTCACCAGTCCTTTTCCCTTATAAGGAAGGAAGAACCTAAGGTTCTTCCTGTCTCGTCTTGGGAAAACGAAAAATTAATAAGGGAGAGTACAGGATATTCAAACCTCGACAATGCCCTGGGAGGCGGATTGGTCAAAGGTCAAGTAATTCTGATAGCAGGAGAACCGGGAATCGGTAAATCAACTCTACTTCTTCAAGTATCCGACAAGTTTGCAAAGGATAAAAAAGTTCTTTACGTATCTGGAGAAGAATCGGGAAGTCAGATAGCTTTGAGGGCAAAAAGACTTAATATAGACAACTCCAATCTGCTAATTTACCCCGAAATAAACTTGGAGAGGATTTTGAAGGTACTTGAAGAGGAAAATCCAAATCTTTTGGTTCTTGACTCTGTTCAAACTATTTTCTCCGAGAAATTAGAAAGCTCTGCAGGTTCGGTAAGTCAAGTAAGAGAGGTCACCTACAGGATTACAGAATACTGTAAGGAAAGAAGTATTCCCGCTTTTATTGTAGGACAGATAACGAAAGAAGGTAGCATTGCAGGTCCAAAAGTTTTGGAACATATAGTTGATACGGTAATTCAGTTTGAAGGTGAAAGATTCAACTTTTATAGAATTGTGAAGGTAATAAAAAATCGCTTTGGTTCTACAGGGGAGATAGCAGTCTTTAGGATGACCGATAGAGGTCTAGAAGAAGTAGCAGAACCTTCGGCCTTCTTCATAAGTGAAAAAGCGAAAGCTCCGGGAAGTGTAGTATTTCCTCATACCGAAGGAAGCAAACCGGTTCTTTTGGAAGTTCAAGCTCTCGTTATACCGGCTCTCTACACTACTCCCCAAAGAAAGACGCAAGGTTTTGACCCAAACAGACTCGCCCTTATTTTAGCGGTTTTGGAAAAGGAAGCTAAAATTTTCACAAGAGACCAAGATGTTTTCGTAAACATTGCGGGAGGAATGACTGTCAAAGAACCTGCTGTTGATTTAGCTGTTGCTATGGCTGTTGTTTCTTCAAAAAGGGAAAAGGAAATTCCTCAAGATACAGTAATATTCGGTGAGGTAGGCCTTTCCGGAGAAATCAGGGCCGTTCACTTTGGAGATTTAAGACTTAAAGAGGCTAGAAGGTTTGGTTTTAGAAGGGCTTTAATCCCTAAAAATCTTGACGTAGAAATTGAAGGTATGGAAGTATTACCGGTTTCCCATGTAAGTGAAGCCATAGAACTCCTTTTTTAATAATGCTATATTAATAGAAGACTTTTTCTATTCTGGAGGAGTAGATATGCCCTGGGCTAAGGAAAGTGACCTACAGGAGGTCAAACACAGATTTCCCGAAGTTCAAATAATTGAAAAAGAAAATGCGACAAGCCTTCATGTTCCAAAGGGAATATTAATAGATTTACTTAAATACCTAAAAGAACACAAGAACTTTAAACTTTTCCTAGACCACTCCGTAGTTGACTTAAAAGACTTAATTGAGAAGGAAAAGGAATGGGGCAAAGTTGTTAAAGAAAACCTTATAGCTTTTCCCGAAGATAAAACTTCGAGATTCCAGGCATTTTACATCTTATACAATGTAGATGAAAAGAAGAGGATAATCGTAAAAACAAGAACGAACGGAAAACTACCCTCTATAGAAAAACTCTGGTTTGCGGGTAAATGGGCAGAAAGAGAATGTTACGATATGTTCGGCATAGAGTATGAAGGACATGAAAATTTAGTTCGTGCTTTTATGTGGGATACGTACCCATACTTTCCATTGAGAAAAGATTTTCCCCTTGAAGGTATACCCGAACAGGAACTTCCGTCTCTGAATGAGGTTATTTTCGGAGATAATCTCGAAGGGACGATGAATTACGACAGGATGCACACCCGTGTGCCAACACTGGAGGATTTAGAGGTCACAGAGAAAAAAAGATTGAAGAAGAAGGCTCAAATAGTTCTCAACTGGGGACCTCTCCATCCCGGAACCCACGGGACTATGTGGTTCTTATTTGACCTCGAAGGGGAAAGAATAGTTCAAACAGATGTAATTCTCGGACAGCTTCACAGGGGAGTAGAAAAACTTGCGGAGCACGAGATGTACAATCAATTCCTTGTTTATACGGACAGAATGGATTACCTTTCTGCCCTTTGTTCCAACCAGGCTTGGGTAGTTGCGATAGAAAGATTGTTGGGAATTCACGATAAAGTTCCTCCAAAGGCTAAATACATAAGAACGATGATGTCGGAACTCCAGAGAATCAACTCACATCTGTTATGGCTGGGAACCTATGCCCTCGACTTGGGAGCTCTTACTATATTCCTCTATGCTTTTAAAGAAAGGGAAAAGATAATGGACATAATAGAAGGCATCACAGGTGCAAGGCTAACTATTTCCTACCCCAGAATAGGCGGAGTTAGAATGGACCT
>DQVZ01000070.1 GCA_015661465.1 Aquifex aeolicus | reverse complement strand
TCTAATTCTGAAAGAAATTGTTTTTTGTAAAAGATTGCATTCTTAAAATAGCTTTTATGGGTGTTTTATGGGATTTGTATAAGGGAAAAGATTTCGATGTGAAACCCACGTTAGATAGAATAAAAAAAGCCTGTGAATATATAGGGAATCCTCAAAATAAGTATCCAGCTATACTCGTTGGTGGAACGAATGGCAAGGGTTCAACTTGTGCTTTCACAGAGAAAATATTAAGGGAGCATGGTTTGAAAACAGGTTGGTTTGTATCTCCTCATTTAATCTCCGAAAACGAGAGATGGAAGATTAACGGAAAAAATATGGATGAAGAACTTTTAAAAAACTATGTAAAAGAACTAAAAAATGTATTTGAAAAATTCAATCTTACCTATTTTGAAGCTGCCACATTAATAGCGGTGAAATACTTTGCCGATGCAGATATAGACGTTGCCGTCTTTGAAGTGGGTATGGGAGGAAGATGGGATGCTACAAAAGTTGTAAATGCAGAGGTAATTGGAATAACCAACGTAGAAAGAGATCACACAAAGTGGTTAGGGGAAAACATAGAAAAAATCGCTGAAGAGAAGCTCCAACTTTACAGGGACAATACCCCGCTTGTCCTAGGTAGTGCAAGATATCCGTTATATACTAAAGCACTGGAAATGAATTTGAGAAATTTAAAGGTTGCAGGAATTGACTATGAATATTTCGGAAAAATTGAAAAGGCTACAACTAAACTTTCTAAGTATAAAAGCGAATCTATAGAATTGGATAATCTGGAAATCTCATTATGGGGAAAGTGGCAAATAGATAACGTTTCAATGGCAATTACTTTGAGTTCTTTGTTTGTTAAGCCAGTAGGTGACAAGATTAAAAATGCGGTAAAAAATACAATATGGGAAGGTAGAATGGAGATTTTGAGAAAAAACCCGCTTTTAATGATAGATGCTTCCCATAATCCCTATGCGGTGGCGAAAGTTATTAAAGAGGTGAAAAAATACTTTCCAGAAATAAAATTAGGATTTTCTACTCTCAAAGGTAAGGAATGGGAACTAACCCTTAAAATTATACGTAATTACTTCGATGAAATTTATATACTTCCTATAAATTATTACCGTTCTGAGGATATAAGTAAACTGAAAAAATTTGCAAAAGAATTGGGATTTAAAACCACAACTTCTGAAATAGAAGAAATTATTAATTCAAAAGAACATTTTTTGGTTTTGGGTTCTATATATTTAATTAGTGAAATAAAACAATGTTTTAGTATTTATGAAAAGGAGTATATAATTTGAACCTGATGGGAATTGTGTACAAATATCCGATTTTTAACAAAGATGGGGAGATTTTTGGATTTGACATATTCTTAAGAAACGAAGATTTATCAGAAAATGGCAAAAAAAATTCCAAGATAATAAATCTACTTTTAGAAGAAGACCCCTCGAGAATTTTCGGTGATAAAAAGGTCCTTGTAGAGCTATCTCAAGAGTTTATAGAAGCTGCTTTTTTTGAACTGCTTCCTTCATCTCACGTAATTGTAAAGATAAAAAACGTACAAAAGGTTACGGAAAAATTTATAAGGGATATTCAGGAACTGAAAATGAGAGGCTTCTCAATTTGTCTTTCCGATTTCAAGTTTGAAAAAGTAAATCTCTTACCCCTTCTTACTGTATCGGATTTTGTAATAGTAAACTGGAAGAGGTTTTACAGTGAGGAAGATTTTGTTGAAGAGTTAGCCATCTTGAAATCTTTGAATAAAAAGATAATCTTTAGGGAAATAAATTCCAAAGAGGACCTAGATAAAGCTAAAGATTTCGGAGACCTTTTCCAAGGAAAAGCTCTAGCTCCTCCTTCTCTGGTTAAGGATATTAAGAGTGTTCTTTTCCTAAAGAATACAATAGTTAAACTTTTTCAAGCCTTGCAGGAAAAGAGCCTCGATAAAGTTGTAAGAATCATAGAATCTGATGTAGGTTTAACTTACAAGCTTCTTAAATGGGTAAAGAATTTTTATCCTGGTAAAGCCGAAGATATTCAAACAGTAGGTGATGCGGTTCTTTTCCTAAGTATCAACGATATAGGTAATTTCGTTCTGGCCCTGGCTATGGCTGAGCTTTTTGCCGGAAAGAGGGAAGAGGAAATTATAAAGCGTTCACTCTTTAGAGCACATCTCGCGGAAGAATTGAGCAAGCTTTACGTTCCGGACTATACTAAACAAGCCTATTTGATAGGTTTATTTTCCCTAATGGAAGAATTGATAGGTGAAGAACCTGCTTCTCTTGCAAGGGAATTGAAGCTCAGTGAAGAAATAGTTGAAGCCTTCGAAAGGAGATATAACGAGTTTGGTTTATTACTTTCGTTGATAGAACTTTTAGAGTTTCACCATAAGGATGAGGACATATTGAAACACGTTGCGAAAATGATTAATTCAAGTAAAGAAGAAGTAAAAGAAGCTATTAGAAGAGCTCAAAAAAAGGCCATTGAGCTTACTCAGTGGCGTATGAGTGTAGACCCGGAAAATAAAGATTTACTGCAAAGAAACATATAAGTACTGTTATAAAGCCAAATACTACCATCCATGCAACCTTTTTTCCTTTCCAGCCCATTAGTTGCCTTGCATGGAGATAAGCTCCGAAGAAAAGCCACACTATTAAAGACCACACTTCTTTAGGGTCCCAACTCCAGTATCCACCCCAAGCTTCGTTAGCCCACGCTGCACCCAGAATTATGGAAGCAGTCCAGATAGGAAAAACTATTGCTATGGATTTGTAAGTAATCTCATCTAGCACCTCCTTTTTCGGAAGGAAATCCTTTACAAATTTATTTTCCCCAAAGTATTCCTTCAGAAGATATGCTACCGCTCCGCCAAAACCTATCGTAAAACCTGCATATCCTATAAAGGCTGTAACTACATGAAAGTATAGCCAATAGCTTCTTAAAGCCGGCATAAGTGGAGTAATTTCATGATTAGCTTTAAACAAAGCAAAGCCGGATATTGCTACTATAACGGGGACTACAAATGCTCCTAGGATTTTAAAACCGTACTTTCTTTCTATAAAAAGGTATATAGCTCCGGATATAAAACTCCAGAAGGTTAAAGCCTCAAACAAATTACTCCAAGGTGGATGAAATATTCCCATCAGATAACTCTCATAAGCCCTTCTTATCATTCCGGTGAGGTTAAGCAATAGAGAAATATAAAGTGTAAAAGTCGCGACTGCACCTGTTATTCTTTCCCTTAAAAACAGGTAAGCCAAGTAAATTACGGAAGATAGAATATACCCGAGGAAAGCGGACTTATACCAAAAAATGTTTTCTATAGGGAGAAGAAAAGCAGCCCCTATAGAAAGTAAGACTCCAGTTACAAAAAATACTAAATCTTTATTTAGCTGAAAACCCTTCTCACCTACACTTACTTCTTTCATAAAAAGAAATTTACTTTTCCTCCGGCTTTACGTCAACTTTAACGTCTACCGCTACATCTTTATGAAGTCTTATTTTTACGGGGAAAACTCCCAATTCCTTTATAGGATGGTAGAACATAACATTTTTTCTTTCTATCTCGATTCCCTTTTCCTTAAGAGCGTTTACTATGTCATTTGCAGTTACTGAACCGAATAATTTTCCTCCTTCACCTGCTGGTTTTCTCACTTCTACTACTATACCTTCGAGCTTTTTGGCAGTTTCCTCAGCTTTCTTTTTTTCTCTGAGTAGCTTTCTTTCTTTTTGTTCGAGGATTGTTTGAATATGTTTAATATTTCCTTCAGTAGCAGGAAGAGCAAGACCTCTGGGTATCAAATAGTTCATCGCATATCCGTCTTTTACATTAACTATATC
>DQVZ01000250.1 GCA_015661465.1 Aquifex aeolicus | reverse complement strand
CCCGGTCACGTTTTCCCCCTTAAAGCAAGACCGGGGGGAGTTTTGGAAAGAGCAGGGCACACAGAGGCTTCGGTGGATTTGGCACGGTTAGCGGGACTTTATCCTGCAGGTGTTATATGTGAGATTATGAAAGATGACGGAACTATGGCACGCTTGCCCGACCTTATGGAGTTTGCAAAGAAACACAATCTAAAGATAATTACAATAGCAGATTTGATAAAATACAGGCTCAGAAAGGAAACCCTAGTTGAGAAGGTGGCTACTGCACATCTGCCCACCCCTTGGGGAATATTTAAAATCCACGCGTACAAACATAAACTCACTGGAGGTGAACAGGTTGCCCTTACAATGGGAGAGTGGAAAGAAGATGAAGCTGTCCTTGTGAGGGTTCATTCCGAATGCCTTACCGGTGATGTTTTCCGTTCCTACAGATGCGATTGCAGACCACAACTCGAAAAAGCTTTGGAAATGATAGGAAAGGAAGGGAAAGGAGTCCTTGTTTATATCCTGGGACACGAAGGAAGAGGCATAGGAATAGCCAACAAGATAAAAGCCTACGAACTCCAAGAAAAAGGATACGATACCGTCGAAGCCAACGAAAAACTTGGATACCCTCCAGACTTGAGAGATTACGGAATAGGTGCTCAAATCCTCAGAGATTTAGGAGTAAGGAAGATGAAGTTAATGACCAACAATCCCAGAAAGATAGTAGCCCTTGAGGGTTTCGGACTTGAGGTTGTAGAAAGAGTACCCATAAAGATAGAACCTAATGAACACAACAGGGTTTATTTACGGGTAAAAAAAGATAAGCTGGGGCATCTGTTCTGAGCTTTTCCTTTTAAATTTCTTCTATAACGAAATTGTCATTGGTGTAAATACATATTTCCGAAGCTATTTTTAAGGATTTTTCAACTATATCTCTTGCAGAAAGCTGTGTATTTCTATATAAAGCCAAAGCCGCAGCTTTTGCGTAATTTCCCCCGGAGCCTATAGCGATAACAGGTTCATCAGGCTCAATGATATCACCGTTTCCGGAAATCAAAAGCATATGTTCCTTATCTACAGCCAGAAGGAGAGCTTCAAGTCTTCTCAAGTATTTATCCATTCTCCAATCCTTTGCAAGCTGAACTGAAGCTTTAATAAGATTTCCTCTGAATTCCTCCAATCTGGCTTCCAGTCTTTCCATAAGAGCCAAGCCATCCGCCGCACTTCCGGCAAAACCTACTATTACTTGATTGTGATAAAGTCTCCTTATCTTTCTTGCAGAATGCTTTATTACCGTGTTTCCGAAAGTTACCTGCCCATCTCCTCCCACCACGGTCTTCCCGTCTTTTCTCACCGCTAGAATGGTGGTAGATTTTATTTCCATAACTCTTAATTCTACTGGACTTGTACTCTTTTCTTCATAAAAAAGTGAGTACCTTTTAGAGCTTGAATTGGGTCTTTTCCGATAGTGTGGTATACCTCCATTAAGAATAGTAAAATCCTTACTTTACTCTCCAGAAGCTGTCTCTCCGCCTGTGTGTAATAAGCCATAGCATACCCTAGGTCAAAGGCAAGTTGCAGTTCATACTCCGAACGCTTCAAATCGAGATTTCCCTCAGCCCATTCCATGTTAGTTTTTGCATATTTATACTTCTCCAAATACTCATCCCATATGTAAGGAAAGGTGTAAATCTTCTCCTCTATTTCGGACTTAATTTCTTCATATTCCCTGATAAGAGAAAGGCGTTTTTCCTTTAAAATCTTCCTTCTCAACCTTACCTTGGGATCGAACAACGGCAGCCTTATGTAGGCGTTCACTTTAGCGTAATTTTCTTTACCATCAAAATCCCTCCCCAACCTACCTTCTAAAACAACCTCGGGTTTATACAGTGTTCCTTCACCCTCTTCGAGTTCCTTGTAATAGGCAATTTCTTTTTCCTTTATTCTTAATCTGTAATTATCTTTAATGTGCTTTAAAAGCTCACTTTCATCTAAACTTTCATTCTCGGGAACACTAAAATCCAAAGGTTTTAAGATTATATCTTCTTTCATATCAATACCTAAATATCTTTTTAGCTTGTAAAGAGTTTCGTTATACTTCCTCTGGATTTCAAATAACTGGGCTCTATACATCCTGTAGGTTCTCTCGAGCTGAGATACCTTTACTCTATCGGACAATCCAAGCCTGAGTTTTTCCCTTTCCCTATCAAATCTCACGAAAGCTACAGCCATAAATTCTCTTTTTTCCTGAGCAAGGATGTCGTAAATGAGTATATCTGTATATAGTTTTGCTACCTCAATTTTGAGCTGACTTTTAAACTCTTCCAATGTGATTTGGGCAATTTGTCTTCTTATTTCCTCAGCCTTTATTTTATGAGCTCTCTTCCCGAACTCAATAAGCAAAATTCTCGCTACCGTTTCCAACCTATCTTT